>JAIOXO010000020.1 GCA_022396035.1 Actinomycetes bacterium
GAATATAGGGCTTATAAAAAAGACCGCTGGCGTCAAATTAGATAATATGGACACCCCAGATGGACCATCGGTACCAATTTCAATAGATGCCGAAGGTGTATATGAATTGATTGAATATAATCTACCTGGTAAATAATAGTAGGGGAGAGCATCAGATATTTCAGGACAGAAGTAAAGAAGTTTTTAATTTTGGAAGATATCGCTTGTTCTAGATAAATCAACATGATTCAAGAATTACAGGTTTTAAAAATTATAAAAATCAATAAGTAATTGAGTTAAAAAGGTTTCAATAATAGCATCTTATATGTGCATGTTTCATGCTGCTATATCAACTCTCTTTTTTGATGGTTTGACGATATTTACAGTACGGGAGAAACTTTGAAAGCAATAACCTCCACCCTCCTTTCCAATAATTATGCTGGCAGTATTTGCGTATTAACCATTACCAAAACCAGAATAAACCGTTAGCCAAAAATCATTTCTGCCAGGTATCAACTCTTTTAAAATAATAATAAATTATCTTAAAATAAAATTAGCCACTACTTATTGGACAGGATGGTTATGGAAAAAGCAGACCAAATAGCAAAACGGATAATAAACAGCAAAAAGGTTAGTGTGCTTACCGGAGCAGGTATATCTACCGAAAGCGGAATACCTGATTTCAGAAGCCCTAAGGGCATATGGCATAAATTCAGCCCAGAGCTTCTATCCAGGCAGACACTGGAAAACAACCCTGATAAATTTTACCGGGAAGGGTTGAATTTGCTTAAAGAGATAAATGGAGTAAAAAACAAGAAACCTAACCGGGCTCATTACCTGTTGGCAGAACTGGAGAGGCAGGGTAAAGTTTCTACTATTATTACCCAAAATATTGACGGACTTCACCAACAGGCTGGATCACGGAAAGTACTGGAAGTACACGGAAACCTGAGGCAGGCTTATTGCATGAAATGCAGTTGTAGATACGGGTTTGACTATCTGATGGATCTGATAAGAAAGAAGCATATACCGCCAAGATGCGGCTGTGGTGGAATTATCAGGCCGGAGATGGTACTGTTTGGGGATATGCTGGGAGAAAGTTACCGGCAGGCTGAAAGAGAAGTTGCTAAAAGTAATTTACTCCTGATTATCGGGTCCAGCCTGGAGGTAAGTCCCGTGAGTAACCTGGTAGCATTCTGTCCCAGGTTTATTATTATAAACAAGGAAGCTACTCCATTTGACCGTTATGCTTACCTGGCATGGCATACCCAGGCTACTGCCGCCCTGGGCCGGATATGCAGCCAGCTTTTGGAATATGAAGATAAATAACAGGGTAAGCTTAAAAATTTAAGGATACTGGCGATTGTCTCTGCCATTCTGATTTATTCACCATAGCCTGTACCTGCTCTATTTCTTCAATGCTGACTGCTGCTATTTCTGAAATATGACCAAAAGTGAGATTGTGTTCTATTCCTGCCAGCACCAGGTCTAATTTTTGGTAAGGAAGATTAAGCAGTTGTTCATCGGTAAGGTTACCGGCCAGATCGGGAGATGGCTGCTTGCTGATTATATTTTCAGGCAGTTGAAGGTACTCTGCCATACTGATTACCTGGGTTTTATATAAGTCCAGCAGGGGCATGATATCTGCTATGCCGTCTCCATATTTTACAAACAGGCCGGTAAGCCATTCGCTTTTATTGGCAGTTCCCACCAGCAGGTAATTGTATAGTTCCGAATAATAGAAAAGTGCACCTGCTCTTAACCGGTTTTTGATACGGATGAAAGCCACTGGCTTGGCCAGCTGCCTGTGTCCGCCTTCCATGCTGGCCATAAAGGGTTGTTGTCCCATATCTTTGCTTAATTTTGAAATGGTTTTGGCAATGAATTTGTTTATGGCAGATTTTGGGAACATAAATGCAGGAGGAAACAGCCTGTATACTCCCAATGCCCACAAGGGCAGGGTAATTTTTTTCATAACATAATCTATATTTAAACTTTTACACAGATTCCGGGCGTCTTTTATGTTCAGTTTCTGAGAATCCCGTTCCGGAAGTAGTATGGCTTTAACCCTTTTGGTGCCCAGGGCCTTTATGCATAATTTTAATACTACTGCTGAGTCCAGGCCCCCGCTTAGCCCCACTACTGCACCATCCCGGTTTAAGGTGAGGGCATAGCCCCTTATAAAGTGCTCAATGCGGTTACAGGCCTGTTCTGGATTTAATTTTAATAACTGGTCTTTATCCATAGCTGTATATTATCATTTAATACCTTTAATAAAAATCTGAGCAATCTCTTGATTTATCATATGAATATGGGGATAAAAGTAGTAAAATTAAAAACACCAATTACAGGGTAGAAGGGGAACAAAGATTTTTTTAACCACTGTAAGGCTTTTATGTTTTAAAACCTGCTTGACGGGTAAAAAAAGCACAACCCATATTCAGCTTAAAGACCTACCTAAGTTGTGCTCTGCCTTAAACTTACCACATATTAGTAAAAAAGATGCCATTATTGAAACGTTACAAACTAATATTTGAACAGGTTCCCTATGCGGTAGCCGTAACTGATAATAAGGGGACAATAGTTGAAGCCAATGAGGCTATGGCCAGGCTGCTGGGGGGAAAAACCGAAGAGCTGCCGGGCAGGAATATATCTTTTTTTACAGGTAAGGATTACCTGAATTCATTTAAAAAACAAATCAAATCATTATCCTCTTCTGCCGGTAGGGCCCGGATTGATTTGAGGTTGGGTAAAAAAGATGGTTATGGGGAGATTCATTTTAGAATCCGGAGACTAGCGGACGGAAAAGAGGAAGCTTATCTCTGGATGGAGACAGGATTAAAGAACAGGGCTTTAAAATTTCAGGATATGGTGGATAATCTGCCGGCTGCAGTAATGGAAATGGATACGGAGGGAAATATAATTTATGCCAATCACAGGCTGGCTAAACTGTTTGGTTACCAGAGACAAGAGGTAGAGGGCAGGAAGAATATAAAAGATTTTGTGCCTGCTGAAGAAAATGAAAAATTATCAGCCAATATCTTTAAGCTTGCCCGGGGTCAGATGGTGGGCAGGAATGAATATACTGCCGCCAGGCAGGATAAAAAAATTATTCCGGTTTTAAGTGATTCTATGCCTTTAAGGGATCTACAGGGAAAGGTTATAGGAATCAGAACAGTTCTTATGGGTATAGTGCAGAGAAAAGAATTTGAGAACAGGCTAGAAGAAAGCGAAGAGAAGTTCAGGATATTTTTTAATAATGCCAATGATCCTATATTTCTTTATGAGTTTGATCCCCGCAGGAAAAAGGTGTCCAATTTTTTAGAGGTAAATCAGGTAGCTATAGAAAGATATGGCTATACCAGGGAAGAGTTTTTGAATATGTCTATTAAGGACCTACTGGATAAGGATTCCTGCAAAAAGGTTCCCCTGATACTGGATATGATTTCTTCCAAGGGCAAGCATACCTTTGAAGTAACACATCTATTGGAAGAGGGAAAGAAAATACTGGTAGAGGTTAGCTCCAGGATGTACTCATGGAATGATAAGGATATTATTTTATCTACTGCCAGGGATATAACCGAAAGGAAAAAAGCTGAAAACCAGGTTAGATATTACAGCTTTCATGATAAGCTGACCGGCCTGTATAACCGTTCCTATTTTGAAGAAGAACTAAAGAGGCTGGATACCAGGAGGCAGCTTCCATTGAGCATAATAATGGGTGATCTGGACGGCCTGAAGCTTATAAATGATGCTTTTGGTCATCTGGAAGGAGATAAGCTGTTAGTTAAGACAGCAAAGTTATTGGTTGAATGCTTCAGGGAAGAGGATATAGTGGCCAGATGGGGAGGAGATGAATTTGCAATCCTGTTGCCCAAAACTGCTTCCTGTACGGCAAATGAACTGATTAATAGAATTAAAGATAAAAGCAAGGTGGAGACCATACAGAGAATTCCTCTGTCTATTTCACTGGGATTGGCTACCAAGAATAAGGCTTATCAGCAAATAGAAGAAAAATTAATAGAGGCAGAGGGCCTTATGTACAGGGCAAAGCTTAATGAAGCTAAAAAGGTATCTAAGCTGGTCATAGATTCTTTAAGAAAAGCACTGTCTGAAAAATTACATCATACCCCACAAATTGATAACATCAAGTTCTATGCCAAAGAACTGGGCAAGGTGTGCGGGCTAAAGGGTCACAAATTGGATGTTTTGATGCTGCTATGTGATTTTTATGATATTGGCTTGATTTCTATTCCCGACGACACTCTGTTATCCAGAAGGAAGCTTAACAAAAAAGATTTAAAAAATATACAGAAGCATCCGGAGGTTGGTTACAGGATATGCGTAGCTTCGCCCCACCTTTCCGCTATTGCTTTTGACGTTCTTTCTCATCATGAATGGTGGAATGGCAATGGTTATCCCCAGGGCTTGAAGGAAAACCAAATTCCTTTAAATTCACGTATTATTGCTGTCATTGATGCTTATAAAGCTATGGTAAACAACAGGCCTTACCGCAAAGCCATGGGTATGGATAAAATAGTCAAAGAGATTAGAGCAGGTGCAGGCAAACAGTTTGATCCTGAGCTGGTGGAGAAGTTTATTTCCCTTATCTCCAAGGATTAGCCTGTTTATTCTTCCAGCTCTTTAGAAAACTGTCTGTAGACAGAAGGTTTGACACTTATGTACCGGCCTACATTTTCCTTATAGTTTTGGTATTGCTGTGTATATATTTTGGTCAGGAATCTTTCTTCAGCTATGGCCTGATAGTGCAGTATGGCTGCTACTGTGATCCAGAGTATTAAAAAGATGAGGTTTGCCCATATAAGGAATGTGCCCAGAAAATAAAGGTTGAAAAAGACATAAATGGGGTGCCGGCAGTAACGGTATATTCCAAATTTTACCAGTTTTCCCGGCCTGGTTTCATCTATTCCCAATCTCCAGGAGGTGCCCAGGTTTATCAGGGCCCAGACAAATAGGATAAACCCTATTATTATCAGGGCCAGGCCCAAAAACCGCAAATAGTTGGTTTCAAAAAGCTTTATATTCAACGGCCAGCCAAATATTCTAAATTCCAGATTCAGGGCATAAAACAGTACCTCGAAGCTCCATATGTTTACTATCAGGAATAATATAATTTCTAAAATATGCCTTATACCGTCACGCCTTATGTTTAAAGCAATGGGGTTAATTTTATTCTTTCTTTTTATGTATATGGTTTTTCCAATGATAAAACAGAGGAAGAAGGCAAGAAGAAACACCTGGATATAATTCAAAAATTTTTCCAAATTAGTTTTCTTGTATTTTAAATTATCTACATTTTAATATAATTTGTAGTAGATGAAAATTAAACAGATAAGAGGAGGTCGGCATGAATATAGTTGAAAGTATTATTGAAGAATTTAATATGAAACAATTACCCGGTGAAGGTGGTTATTATGTGGAAACCTACCGCTGTAAAGAAATCATAGATAAGTGTTGTCTTAGTAAGGTTTATAAGGGGTCCAGGAATATATCCACAGCCATACTCTACCTTATAACTCCGGAGCATTTTTCCCACTTACACCGGTTAAAAAGTGATGAAATATTCCATTTCTATAGCGGAGATCCGGTGTACATGCTCAACCTCTTTGAGGATGGCACAGCATCAGAGGTAATATTAGGCCAGGATATATGGTCTGGGCAAAAAATGCAGCATGTTGTGCCCAGGGACTGCTGGCAGGGTGCCTGCCTAAAACCAGGAGGCAGTTATGCATTACTGGGTACTACGGTGGCTCCAGGTTATGATTCTTCAGATTATCAGAATAGCCAGGGATTTAAGAAAAAGCTTATAGAAAAGTATCCCCGGTACAGAGATGGAATTGAAAAGTTGATTTAACCGGATTGTTGAAATAGATGGTAATAATCTTTACTGTATTAATTTATTAGAAAAAATTTCATTGAACCTACTATATTTAAAACCTTAAATATCCAGGATTTATCTCCTAACTAAAAAATACTAATTCTGCTATAATTTATTATCTTTGAAAGCAAGGAGAACACTATGGGCATATTAAACATAAAAGACCTTAAGTGGTCCATAAATGGCAGCAATATACTTAATAATATAAACATGGATTTCAAACAGGGTGTAATCCATTCAGTAGTGGGGCCTAATGGAGTAGGGAAGACCACACTGGGAAATGTAATAATGGGAATAGAAGGATACCGGGATTTTGAAGGGGATCTAATCTATGAAGGCCAATCCATTAAAAAATTAAATCTTTACCAGAGGGCAAAGAAAGGAATAACCATGTCCTGGCAGGAACCGGCCAGGTTTGAAGGATTAACTGTAGAAAAGTTCATTTCTGCAGGAGCCAGGGATAAGAGCAGGCAGAATACAGAAGATTTCTTAAAGAAAGTGGGCATGAATCCTTCTGATTATTTGCACCGGGCAGTGGATAAAAACCTTAGCGGGGGAGAAAGAAAGAAAATAGAGCTGGCATCTATCCTGGCAATCGAACCCAAACTGGTAATACTGGATGAACCGGATTCAGGTATAGATGTAGCATCTTTGCAGAATATTTTTGATGCCATGAAATATTTAAAGGAAAATGGCGCTACCATTATCCTTATAACCCACAGTCTGGAAGTTCTCAAGCAATCAGAACATGCTTTTCTGCTTTGTTGCGGCTCGGTCCTTAAACAGGGCACAGTAAAAGAGATATCCAGTTATTTTGAAAACAAGTGCCTGCCTTGTGACCATATAAATCAACCCAGCAAAAATGGAGAAAGCTTATGAGTATTGAAGATATAATTAATGCAGCCAATATACACCAGGCTATCCATGATAAGGATACTGCCAGGCTGGTTATAGATAGAGACAAGGTATTGGATAGCCATGAAATAGAAGGCCTGAAGGTAAAGACCAGGCAGATAAAAGATGGGGTAGATATAGACATAAGGCTGGCCAGAGATACTATAGTAGAAAAACCGGTGCACCTTTGCTTTGGGGTTACCCACAAACAGGCAGTACAGAGAATTATTATGAACGTAGACATTGAAGACAATTCCAGAATTACCATATTTTCCCATTGTGTTTTTCCCAATGCAGAGGATGTAAAACATATAATGGACGGCACCATAAGGGTAGGGAAAAATGCCAGATATTCCTATCTGGAAAAACATATCCACAGCGAGCAGGGAGGTATAACTGTAATCCCCAAAGCCAAGATTAATCTTGAACAGGGAGCCAGATTAAAGACCGAATTTGAGCTGCTCAGGGGCAGGGTAGGTAATATTGATATTGATTATGAAACAACCTGCGGTCCGGATTCAGTCATGGAGATGACTGCAAAAATTGATGGCAAAGGTGACGATGTCATAAAAATCAGAGAAGCAGGAAACTTGATAGGAGAAAATTCAAGGGGTGTACTTACCTCCAAGGTAGCTGTGCGGGACAGGGCAACCGCAGAGGTATACAACAAGCTGGTAGCCACCGCTGCTTATGCCAGAGGTCATGTAGACTGCAAGGAAATAATCCAGGGAGAAGCTAAAGCCAGTGCCATCCCCATAGTAAAGGTAGAACATCCCAAAGCCCATATCACCCATGAGGCATCAATAGGCAGTGTCGATTCCAAACAGCTTCAAACATTGATGTCCAGAGGTCTGGATGAAGATAAAGCAGTGGAATTAATAATAGAAGGTCTTCTTAGCTGACTGCCTTTATAATCTCTCTTATATGCTGGGGAGTACTTCCGCAGCAGGCTCCAATAATAGAAGGACTGTATTGCAGGTATTTAGAAATATTTTCAGCCATTTCTGCGGCTGATTCATTATAGATGGTCTGGCCGTCTTTTAGGACCGGCAAGCCTGCATTAGGCTGAAATATAAGTTTTGCATCTTTATCTGATTCTCTCATTTTTCTGACTACATCCAGCATGGAAACAGATCCCAGGCTGCAGTTTGCGCCGACCACCGATACTCCTGCCTCCTGCAGCTGTTTAACCGCATCTTCAGCCTTATTGCCCATCATGGTAACCCCGTTTTTTCCAAAGGTCAGAGTACAGAGGATGGGAAGATCGGCTGCAACCTGGCGGGCAGCTTCAATAGCCGCAAAAGCTTCATTAATATCCATAACCGTCTCGATCAAAATTATGTCCGCTCCCTCCCGGGCCAGAACCTCTATCTGCTGAGAGAAATAATCGGTGGCCTGTTGTTTGCTTATGGTACCGGAAGGTTCAAGCAGCTGTCCCAGAGGGCCGATATCTGCAGCTATAAAAACTCTTCTGGAGTTACCGGTCTTGGATCTGTATCTGGCAATGGCTTCCTTTACTGATGCGGCTGCATTTTTATTTATCTCTTCCAGATCCTGCTGAAGCCCATAGGATTTAAGCTTTACGGGGTTGGAGCCAAAGGTATTGGTCTGTATGATATCCGAGCCTGCCTCCAGGTACCCCTGGTGGATTTCAATTACCTTATCTATATTCTGCCGGTCTATGTTTAACTGGTCAGGGGCTACTTCTATTCCCATAGACTGGAGCATGGTTCCCATGGCTCCGTCTCCTATAAGAATCCTTTTAGCCAGAGCGTCCAAAAAAGATATATTTTTATTTAACTCAAACATTACTTATTTCTTCTATGCCATTTAGTTTTTTTAAGCATTTTCTTATGTTTCTTTTTTCTCATCTTCTTTTTCCTTTTCTTAATTATAGAGCTCATAATTACCTCTTTTTAAGTTGTTACTATTGTAATCATTGTACCATATATAGTGAGGAAAGAATTATACCAGAATAATTGAAGGTAAGGAAATATATAAGGGAAAAACTCTGGTCTAGCTGTGATAATTTAATAAATACAGCAATTACTATTGACATACTATATGTTGTGCACTAATATTGAGACATACACTATATATGCTGTTATTATGATAATTATATAATAATTTTTAAGTAATCCCAGGTATGATTTACCTTTAAGCATAAATAAATTAATATAACTTTTTTAGGGGTTTAATAATGGATAAAGTAAAAAAATCTGAGCAATACTACTCAAATAAAGAATTAAACTTAACCGAGAATGCTATCAAGGTTCTGGAACGGAGATACCTTAAAAGGGATCAGAAAGGGGATTTACTGGAAAATCCCAATGATATGTTTTTAAGGGTAGCCAAAAATATTGCTTCTGCAGAGAAAAATTACGGCAAAAGTGAACAGGAGATAGCAGAGATAGAGAGAAAGTTTTTTGACATAATGTCAGATCTTGATTTTTTACCAAATTCCCCTACATTGATGAACGCAGGTAAAGAGCTGCAGCAGCTGGCAGCCTGTTTTGTGCTTCCAGTGGGTGATTCAATGGGAGCTATCTTTCAGGCTTTGAAAGAAACTGCCCTGATACAAAAATCTGGAGGGGGAGTGGGTTATTCCTTTTCCGATATACGCCCAAAAAACGATGTGGTACTTTCCACCAAGGGTGTTTCCAGTGGCCCTATATCTTTTATGACTGTGTTTAATGCAGCCACGGATACCATAAAGCAGGGCGGAACCAGGCGGGGAGCCAACATGGGTATTCTAAGGGTAGACCACCCGGATATACTGGAATTTATTACCGCTAAAGAAAACAGTGAAAAGCTTACTAATTTCAATATATCGGTTGGAGTTACCGAAGCTTTTATGAAAGCAGTAGAAAGCGACACTGAATACGAGATTATGAACCCCAGGACCAAAGAGGTTGTAGACCATTATAAAGCCAGGGATATATTTAAAAAGATAGTAAAGCACGCCTGGTCCAACGGAGACCCGGGCATTATCTTTTTGGATCGGCTCAACAAAGATAATCCTACTCCCAATCTGGGCCAGATAGAGAGCACCAACCCCTGCGGAGAGCAGCCCCTGCTTCCCTATGAAGCCTGTAATTTAGGGTCTATCAATTTAGCCCATATGGTAAAGGAAGAGGCAGCTGCCAGAGTTGTAGATTATGAAAAATTAAGAGAGACAGTTCATGTAGCGGTCAGGTTTTTGGATGATGTTATAGATATGAGCATATATCCATTGGATGAGATTGACCAGATGGTAAAACAGAATAGAAAAATAGGGCTGGGGGTAATGGGCTTTGCAGATATGCTGGTTCAGCTGGGTATGCCCTACAACAGCGAAGAAGCCCTGGAGATAGCAAGAGAAATAATGAGCTTTATACAGGATGAATCAAAACAGGCATCCAGGAACCTGGCCAGAGAAAGAGGCCCGTTCCCTGCTATTAAGGGAAGCGTCTATGATTGTCCTGATGAAGAGCCTATTAGAAATGCCACTACCACCACTATTGCTCCTACCGGCAGCTTGAGCATTATTGCCGGCTGTTCCAGCGGCATAGAGCCTATTTTTGCTATATCCTTTACCAAGAATGTTATGGACAATGACAAACTGGTAGAGGTAAATCCATATTTTGAACAGATTGCCAGGGAAGAGGGTTTTTATTCCAGAGATCTTATGTTAAAGATTGCCGATCAGGGAAACCTGGATGGCCTAGAAGAAGTACCCCAGAAATATAGAAGAATATTTGTTACTGCCCATCAGATAACCCCGGTATGGCATGTAAGGATGCAGGCAGCATTCCAAAAATTTGTGGATAATGCAGTGTCCAAGACAGTAAACTTTCCCAATAATGCAGCTGAAAAAGATGTTGAAGATGTATATATGCTGGCTTACAGGCTGGGCTGCAAAGGCATAACCATATACAGGGACGGAAGCAGGGAAAGCCAGGTACTAAAAGTAGAGGGCAAGAAAAAGAAAACGGTAAAAGTACCGGAACTACAGATGGAGCCCGAGACGGTATCTGCCACCATAAAGCCCAGGTCCAGGCCTGATGTTACCAGGGGTATGACCAAGAAATATGTTATCGGAGGATGCGGCAAGCTGTATGTAACTGTAAATGCTGATGAAAAAGGGATCTGTGAGGTATTTACTAACACTGGTGAAGAAGGCTGCTCGGCATTAACCGAGGCCATAGGCAGGCTTATCAGTATAACTATTAGGTCTGGTATAGACCTGGTTTCCATATTAAGCCAGCTGGAAGGCATTAGATGCATCACCTGTATTGCTGATGATAATACCCATGTACTTTCCTGCCCTGATGCTATAGGAAAAGCAATTGAGTATTCGGTAAAGGGAACCAATAAATTTGACTTGGATGTAAAGGGAGGCCCCCGGTCCATAATGATATGTCCCGAGGAAGGGTGCGGCGGAATTATGGAGCCGGAGGGTGGATGTTATGTCTGCAGAAACTGCGGCTACTCCAAGTGCTCCTAAGTCTTAGCCGGTAATCTTATTCAGGCTTGACCGGTAGGACTGAAAGTCAGTACTGGAGAAAAGGACCAGCCTGACCAATTTAGGGTTCTGGTTTTTAGTCAGGTAATCAATTATTGTGTTTAGGGCAACAGCCGAGGCTTGGTTTACCGGATAGCCGAATATGCCTGTGCTTATGGAAGGAAAGGATATGCTTTCTATATGTTTCTTTGATGCCATAGCCAGGCTGTTTCTATAGCAATGGCCCAGGTTTACCGGGTCGCTGGAAGAATTACTGTATACCGGTCCAACTGTATGGATTACATATTTTGCGGGCAGATTGTAGCCCCTGGTTATCTTTGCTTCTCCCGTATGGCAGCCTCCCAGAGTTTTACATTCCTGCCACAGCTGTGGTCCGGCCGCCCGGTGAATTGCTCCCGATACCCCTCCCCCAGGTGAAAGACGGCTGTTGGCTGCGTTAACGATAGCTTCCGTGTCCTGTCTGGTTATATCTCCCTGAACCAGTTCAAGTCTGGTTTTACCGATTTCATGTATTATTTTTCCCATGGCTGCCTTCCTGCTGCAATATGACCCTGATAAGCTTATACTTTTAAATTAAGGCTTTTAGATTATAATATATAATATATTCTTTATATACAAATGGAGGGATAAAAAATAGTGCTCCTGTCAAAAAGTGACGCCTTGCCCCGTACTACTGTCAGAAAGCAGAAGAAAGCATATCCCGGAGAAGGCTATATAGGGGTTCTGGACTTGGGAACTACTTCGGTAAGGTTTATTATATTCAAACTGGATTCTACGGTGCAGGCTCAGGCTTTCCAGCCCATAGCCCAGACCTATCCTCAATCTGGATGGGTAGAGGAGGACTTAAATGAAATATGGTCGGCAGCCTGTATGGTGATAGAAGGGGCCATAGATCAGGGTAATATAAAGGCAGACAGTATTCTGGCACTGGGAATCACCAACCAGAGGGAGTCGGTAGGGTTCTGGGATAAAGATTCCGGCAAACCCCTGGCCCCCCTTATTGTATGGCAGGACAGAAGGACTTCCAGACTGTGCAAGCAGCTTAAGGATAAAGGTTACGAACAGGCGGTAAGAGAAAAGACAGGCCTCACCATAGACCCCTATTTTTCCGGCACTAAAATTAACTGGATGCTTAAAAATAATGATGCTGTAAGGGATGCTGCCAGCCGGGGGAGAGCTGTTTTTGGAACCCTGGATTCTTTTATAATTTACCGGCTTACCGGCAGTCATATTACTGATTACTCCAATGCCTCCCGTACCCTTCTGTTTAATATAAGCAGCCTGAAATGGGATGATGAGCTGCTGGACATATTTGGTGTACCTAAAAACATACTGCCTGAGGCCAGGCCCAGTTATGGCCATAACTATTTCGGTAAAACGGATAGACTTTCTCCTTTTAAGGCAAGCATTCCCATACAATGTGTATTTGGTGATCAGCAAGCGGCATTATTTGGACAAAAGTGCTTTTACCGGGGGGACGTCAAATCCACCTTTGGCACCGGCTCTTTTATTATGATGAACAGCGGGAAAGAAAAAGTTAACAGCAAACACGGGCTCCTTTCCACTATTTTTTACAGTAATGGACGGGAGCTGTTTTATGCCCTGGAAGGTTCGGTATATAATACCGGCAGCGTATTTCAGTGGCTTAAAGAGGGAATAGAGATAATAGGTGATTACAAGGATATAGAGTTTCTGGCATCAGGGCAAGATTACCAGAAGGACCTGTTTCTGGTGCCTGCCTTAACCGGAATGGGGGCTCCCTACTGGGATCCTCTTGCCCGCGGGTTATTGATTGGCATTACCCGCTCTACCAGTAAAAAGCAAATAGTAAGGGCTGCGGTGGAGTCCATTGCCTACAGGACACTGGATGTCTTGAATGTATTGGAAAGGGAGACCAATCTGTACATTTCCAGCATCAAGATAGACGGGGGAGTTACCCGGAACAGGCTTTTTTGCCAAGTACTGGCAGATATCACCGGTAAGGAAATTAATAAACTGGATCTTCCTGAAATTACTGCCCTGGGATCCATGTATGGGGCAGGGCTAAGCATAGGGCTGTGGTCTTCCCAGAAAGACATCAAACAATCAATGGGCTACCAGAAATATGTATCTCAGATGGAAGTAGAGCTCAGAAATAATCTTTATAGCAATTGGCAGAGAGCAGTGGATAGGGCCAAGAACTGGGCGCAGGAATAACCAGTTTTATTTAGTCCATGGTATAAATCCTTAATCTGAGGTGTCTTATTGCCTTATTCCAGTTTTGATTACTAAATCCTTGAACCAGCACGGTTTAAATAGTAATGTATTTAAAAAATTGATGTATAAATAAAGTGGCCGGAAAAAAAATTAAAACAGACATAGCGATAATCGGGGCAGGGATAATTGGCTGCTGCCTGGCCCGC
The DNA here is from genome assembly GCA_022396035.1 of Actinomycetes bacterium. Taxonomy (NCBI): domain Bacteria; kingdom Bacillati; phylum Actinomycetota; class Actinomycetes; species Actinomycetes bacterium. The sequence continues at coordinate 13,679 of JAIOXO010000020.1, forward strand.
CAGCTGTCCAGGTATAAGGTTTCAGTCATAGTAATAGAAAAAGAGGAAGATGTAGGCTGGGGGACCACCAAGGCCAATAGCGGGATTCTGCATGCAGGTTATGCCGGAGAACCGGGAAGCCTTAAATTAAAATTAACCCATAGGGGAAATAAGTTATTTAGAAAATATGCCCAGGAACTGGATATACCGCTAAAAAATACCGGATCCCTGGTCAATACCGCCAGTAAGGAAGGAATCAAAGATCTGGAACAGCTATACTGGCAGGGCAGAGATCAGGGAATAGAAAAGTTGTCCATAATTATAGGTAATCAGCCCATCAAAGCCAGGGAACCCAATATCAGCCATAAGGTTTGCGCCTCGCTGTATGCTCCTGATGCCTGTATTGTATCGCCTTATGAGGCGGCTATTGCTGCTTATGAAAATGCTAAAGCCAACGGGGTTAAATTTCTACTGGGGCATGAGGTACAGCAGATACAATCTGAAAAACAGTTCAGGCTGCATTCAGGCAATGTGGTAATTGAAGCTGATTATGTGGCCAATGCTGCTGGTTTGAATGCTGACCAGATAGCTGCCATGATAGGGGATAGAAGTTTTAAGATTAATCCGGTCAAAGGCCAGTACTTTATTCTGGACCGGGAAACCGGAAATTTTGTGAACCATATAAATTTCCCTCTTACCCGGGGCAGGGAGAAGAGGTCCAAGGGAATACTGGTAGCTCCTACTGTAGGAAAAAATTTGTTGGTTGGTCCCAATTATCAGCCCTGTGATGCAGAAAGCCTGGATACTACCTTGAAAGGTCAGAGAGAGATAAAGAAAAAAGCTTCAAATTATTTTCCCCACATACCTTTTGATAAAATTATCACTTCTTTTGCCGGTATCAGGGCAGTATCTGATACCAATGATTTTATAGCAGCCTCTTCACAGAAAAATAACAGGTTTATAAATATGGGAGGCATACAATCTCCCGGTCTAACCTGTGCCTTTGCCCTGGCCGAAAGGGTAATAGATATGTTAAGCGATTGTGGTCTTAAACTTAAACCAGATAAAAAATATAATCCTGTAAGGTCATCCATTAAGAGGCTTAACCAGGATGATTATCTTTCCAACAAGTCCCTTTATAACCGCAAACCTGGTTATGGCAGGATAATATGCAGGTGTGAAAAGGTTACTGAAGCAGAAATTGTGGAAGCCATAAGTCGTGGAGCCAGGACTGTCGATGGAATAAAATTCCGGACACGGGCGGGTATGGGCAGGTGTCAGGGCGGTTATTGCAGCCTTAAGATAGTTAATATTTTATCCAGGGAACTGGGTATCCCTGCAGAATTCATAACCAAAAAAGGTAATCTCTCCCCGATGACGGGCAGGAGGATGCAATGAATTACACCCATGACCTGATTATCATAGGAGCAGGGCCGGCAGGCCTTGCTGCCGCTTATAATGCTCTGCGGCTGGGTCTTAAAAAAATAGTGCTGATAGAAAGAGAGGACTTTTTGGGAGGCATACTGCCGCAATGCATACATGCAGGATTCGGGCTTAAGCATTTTGGCCAGGAGCTTACCGGGCCCGAGTATGCGCAAGTTTTTATAGATAGAATTAAATCACAGCACGTAGAAGTGAAACTGGGTACCATGGCCCTGTCTATAGATACAAAAAAGCAAGTATGGCTGGCCAGCAGATATGACGGTTTCTATACATTTAGAGGCCGGGCAGTAATACTTGCCCTGGGCTGCCGGGAAAGAACCAGGGGAGCTATATCCCTGCCCGGTTTTAGGCCTTCCGGAATTTATACTGCGGGAGTAGTACAGCGAATGATCAATATGGAAGGCTATCTTCCCGGGGAAAAAGCGGTGATACTGGGGTCGGGGGATATTGGCCTCATTATGGCCAGAAGGTTAACCCTGGAAGGATGCAGGGTGGAAGGGGTTTATGAGATGATGTCTTTTTCCTCAGGACTTACCAGGAATATTGCCCAGTGTCTTGAAGATTATGATATCCCCCTTAATTTAAACTCTACAGTATCCCGTATATATGGAAACCACAGGGTAGAAGCGGTAGAGATCACTGACCTTGAGAACAAGTGTAGTAAAATTGTGGAATGTGACACCCTGCTGCTTTCAGTGGGGCTGATTCCTGAAAATGAGCTGCTGAGGGAAGCAGGAATTAAAATAGATCCGGCAACGGGAGGGCCGGTGGTTGACGAAAGTTTTAGTACTTCCGTTAGGGGAATATTTGCCTGCGGCAATTCCCTGTTTGTAAATGATCTGGCTGATGACGTTACCAGGGATGCATATCATGCCAGCAAGGCAGCCATAAATTTCATAAAAAAAGGAAAGAAGCCTGAAAGCGGGATAAAGGTTAGCAGCGGTCAGGGTATCAGCCAGATAATTCCCCAGAAAGTTTCCGGTGACCATGAGGTTGAATTCAAATTAAGAGTAGACCGGCCTTATTCCCGGGCCACCATAAACATTAAAGGCACCAGGTTTAGCAAAATTAGAACCTACCTTGCTCCCGGGGAGCTGGTGGTCTTGAAGTTGAGGAAAAAGGATTTTGATAAATTCAAAATTACCGGTAGAGAAATTGAGTTCGAGGTGAAAAGAACATGAAAACCAGATACCTTACCTGCATTATTTGTCCTGCCGGATGCCGTCTTAAAGTGGGTTATCAGGGTAAAGAAGTGGTAAAGGTGGCTGGAAATAAGTGTAAAAAAGGCTTGAAGTTTGCTGCTGAAGAAATTGTTAATCCGGTAAGGATATTAACCACCACTATTGCCATAAAATCGGAAAAAATCTGTAGGCTACCGGTACGGAGTAAGCAGCCTGTACACCGGGATAAAATTCCTGTCCTGGTAAAGGAAGCCAAAAGGATAAAAGCCAGGGCTCCGGTGAGGCAGGGAGATTATTTGGCCAGGGATCTTCTGGGTACTGGCATTGATTTGATATCTTCTTGTACTGTAGACAGTTAACTATTCTTCTTGCACCATCGGTACTGAACTCCAACAAGAGAGCGTTGCTGCCCTTGTATCTTTTAACCAACAGTTGTATCCTTTTGTTTGCTGCAAGATTGGAGGTTTATTTCATGGGAACGGAAGACAAAGTTAAATATGTAATAGAAAATACGGAAGTACTCATTCTTCCCAAAAAGTATATATCTACTTCTGGCTCTACTACCATGCGCTATTTTATAATTGCCGAGCCCCTGTATAAAGAATTTGAAGGAGAAAGCGGAGAAGAAGAGACGGTGGTAAGGGAAGGCAAAATTACCTGGGAAAAACCCAAACTTATAACCCCTTCATATATGCTGAGGCTGGAGGGATTCAGCCAGGAGGCCCAGTCCGCTTTAAAAATTTTAGCAGAAGAAGATAATGATCTGGCTATGATACTTTATAATCTTAAGTTTATCAAAAATTCTGAAAAAATGGATATAGTTCCCAAGCCGATTACTAAAATAGCTGAAAATATTGAAAGCCAGATAGAGAATGACAAGGATCAGGCCTGCGGCCTGATAAAGGGAGTGGATGAATTTTGGGATATATCCCTGTTTAAGTTTGTTCAGGAAGTTATAACCTACAGCGCCCAGCGTTCACACCTTCCGGAGATGTTCAGGAAAAACTATATCAATTTAAATGCCGAGGGCAAACCGGTGCTTGCCCGGGACCGCTCAGGAATTCCGATAGCAATAAGGCTGGAGATAGACAAGAAGTTTAAGCAGTTTGAAAAGGGTGATATTGACGCAGGCCAGTTAAAAAAAGAGCTGGACAGGTGGGATGTATTTGAACAATATGAAGACCGGTTCCTGCGCTATTTTCAAAAATAACTACAGATGACCTTCAACCCAGGTCAATATATCCTCATATATACTATCTTTTATCTTTTCATTTAACAGCTCGTGGCGGCAATCAGGATAAATTTTTAAATTCAGATCCTGGATAGCTAATTTCTGGAAGGTTTTATAAAATTTTTTTACTCCCCTGGCCATATTCCCCACTGCATCATACTGGCCTGCCAGCATTAAAACAGGAAGATTTTTTGGTATCCTGTCCAGGTTCCTGGTTTTATTTATATTTAGAGTAGCCCGGGCCAGATTATAAAAAAACCCGGCAGTAAGAACTGAACCGCAATAAGGGTCGGAAATGTACCTGTCTACTACTTCCTGGTCTGTACACAGCCAGTCAAAGTCAGTTCTGGCGGGAGAAAAATGTTTATTGTAACCTCCAAACAGCATATTGTGGAGGATATAGCTTCTGGCTTCTTTGCCCTTGATTCTGCACTGGATGGCGGCAATTAATAGGCCGGCTATAGTAAACACTGGCTGATAACTGGCTACCCCGGTAAGTATTAACCCATCGATCTGTTTGCCTCCCAGATAGGCAAAATTTATAACCAGAAGCGAACCCATGCTATGGCCCAGAATAAACACCGGTAAGCCGGGGTGTTTTTGGTTTATATATTTATTTAAATAACCTATGTCTTCTAACATGAACTGCCAGCCTTTCTGATTGGAACAAAAACCTAAATATTTCTGGTCTTCTGCAGTTTTTCCATGGCCACGGTAGTCATGGGCATAGACTGTAATTTGGTTCTGCGACAGAAACCTTCCAAATTCCTGATATCGTGCAGAATGTTCAGCCATTCCATGGGCTATAAGAAGAATTGCTCTGGGTTTATGATCAGCAACCCAGCTGTTTACATGTATTTTTTGGCGGTCACCACAGGAAAGTTTGAAAGATTTGCTGTGCAATCAGTCTCCCCGTCCCGAGTATTTATATCTAATCTTATTAATGAAATTTATAATTACTACCGGTATTATGGAACTGCCAATAATCAGCAGCCAGTGATTAATGGATAGAGCAGTAGTGCTGAAAATATTTTGCAGGCCAGGTATGTATATAATAGCTACCTGTAGAAGTATGGAAGCGACAATAGCCAGATTCAGATATTTGTTGGCAAAAATGTTTCTGGTAAATATTCCCCGGTTCTGGAACCTGAAGTTAAAGGTATGGAAAAGCTGCGAGAGTACCAGGGTAGTAAATACACTGGTATGGAATATATCTATAGCGTGCACTGTATTATGGGAAAATATAACCGGTCCGGCAAAGAATATAAACAGGGCGCCAAAAGTTAGTACCAGCCCCTGCCAGCTTATCATGCCTAATCGGCGGCGGCTTAAAATTTGTTCCTTATTTTTGGTGGCTTTTCTTTCCATAATATTTGCTTCGGGGGGATCTACTCCCAGGGCCATTGCCGGCAAGCCGTCGGTTATTAGGTTCATCCACAGTATTTGAACTGGCAGCAGGGGGATGTAAAGAAAGCCCCGTTCGCCCAGTATAAGATAAAATATATAATCTCCAAACACTATAGCAATAAACATAAGCAGTACTTCAGAAATATTGCAGGAGAGGAGGAACAGGATAAATTTCTTAAGGTTGTCATAGATGACTCTACCCTGCCTTATGGCTTTAACTATGGTGGCAAAATTATCGTCAGTTAATATCATTTCACTGGACTCTTTGCTTACGTCAGTTCCGGTTATGCCCATGGCCACGCCTATATCGGCCTTTTTTAGCGATGGGGCATCATTTATACCGTCTCCAGTCATGGCTACGATATGGTTATTCTTTCTTAAGGCATCAACAATAGCTACTTTATTGGAAGGTGAAACCCGGGCAAATATCTTGATATTTTCTATCTGCTGCTGAAGCTCAGAATCAGAAAGGCTGTCCAGTTCCTGGCCATCCACTACCATGTCTCCCTCATTCAGCAGGCCTAATTCAGTTCCTATGGCGGTGGCGGTGAGTTTATGGTCTCCGGTAACCATAATAACTCCTATATTTGCCCTTTTGCACTGTCCTATTGCAGCAGCGGCCTCCGGGCGGGGTGGATCAATCATTCCTACCGACCCGCAGTAAACCAGCTCCTGTTCCTGGTGGGTCAATTTATCTGCCTCGGGGAGCCGGGATATATTTTTAAAGGCAAAAGCCAGGGTTCTCATGGCATTTTTGGCCATATCAGTATGGTTATCTATTATTGTCTGTTTATCTTCTTTGGTAAGCTGTACCACCTGGCCGCCTTTTATAATTCGGTCGCATCGGTTAAGTATTACCTCGGGCGCACCTTTGGAATACAATATATACTGGCCAGAATTCTGGGATTCCTTATGCACAGTGGTCATCATCTTGCGTTCTGAATCAAACGGTTCTTCTGCTTTTCTGGGCTTCTTCAGCTCCAGGTCATCTTTGGCCAGCCCATAAGAATTTCCCAATTCTATCAAAGCTGCTTCAGTAGGATCCCCGCTTATATTACCCTGCTCCCGGTCAATAAAATAGGCGTCATTGCATAGTAAAGCAGCTTCCAGCAGATAGTTAAGGGCCTGTCTCGAAGACTCCAGAGTCAGGTGATTATTACTGTCTGCCTGACTTATATGATCGGTATACCGGGTATCTTCATCCAGTCCGGTAAATATCTTTCTTACCATCATCTTGTTAATGGTAAGGGTGCCGGTTTTATCGGTACAAATTACGGTAACGCCACCCAGGGTTTCCACCGAGCTAAGCTTCCTTATAAGGGCATTGTTTTTGGCCATCTTTTGTACACCCAGAGCCAGAGAAACTGTAACAATGGCCGGCAGGCCTTCCGGAATGGCTGCTACTGCCAGAGCAACTGCTATAAGAAGCATATCTGCCAGGGGGTTGCCTTTAAGCAATCCGGAGCCAAAAACAACAATGCTAATTACTATAGTGATTATACCAATTCTCTGCCCCACGGTTTTTAGTTCTTTCTGCAGGGGGGTAAGGTCCTCTTGCTGTTGTACCATAGAAGCAATCTTACCAATTTCGGTGCTTTTTCCTGTCTCTACCACTGCTGCTCTACAGCGGCCCCTGGTTAGTGTGGTTCCGCTGAATAGAAGATTTACCCGGTCTCCAATACCAATTTTGGGCTTATCTATAGCTTCGGTTATCTTATCTACAGGCATGGACTCTCCGGTAATAGGGGCCTCGTTGGTCTGTAGATTTACCTGTTCCAGTACCCTGCAGTCAGCAGGCACCAGGTCTCCAGCAGCCAATTTAATTATGTCACCGGGAACCAACAGGTTTGAACTTATTTCCTGCTCTTTAGAATCTCTTATGACTTTGGCGGTAGGGCTCGCCAGTTCTTTTAAGGCCTGCAGGGCTTTTTCAGCTCTGTATTCCTGTACAAATCCCAATACGGAATTAATAATTAGAATAATAAGAATTACAATGGCATCAGTTATCTCTCTAACAATTACTCCCGAGATAAAGGCTGCGGCAATAAGTATCCAGATCATAAAGTCATTAAACTGGGATAAAAAGATCTTAAATGGAGATCGCCCTTTTTTCTCTTCCAGTTCATTCTTGCCATAAGAAGATAAACGGTCGGTGGCTTCCTTGCTGGAGAGGCCTTTATCGGTAGATGTAGATAATTTATCAATTATTTTGGTGGTAGTTAGAGTATGCCAGAGGGTTTTTACCTGTTCAGTGTTTAAATCCTGTGTTTTTTGTTTAGCCATAGTGTATTAAATATAGAATTAAAATATAATTTTAGTCAACCCAGATGTCGTGAAACATTTCCCACTGGTCAACATGGGCAGCGATATATTTTTCCAAAACTTCAATCATGGTAGCCATGTTGGCGGCAACATCTTTGCTTCTATCAATTTTTAAAGGGCTGCCTATTATCTGGTGATGGGTGTATTTATCTTTTCTATATATGAAGCTAGGCATAATGGGTGCTTCTGATTTCAGGGCAGTGAAAATAGGGCCATAGGGGATCCTTGCTTTTTTACCAAAAAAATTAACCGGGTTAGCCCGACAGGTAGGATCCCAGTCAGTGGGTATGGCTACAACTCCATTTTCCTTGAGTATTCGAAAAATGTTTAGCAGACGGTCATTATAAATAGTGTTAAGTCCCTTGGACAGCCTTTTGGATTCAAAAAAATTATTAAGGGGCTTGTATTTTCTCTGCAGCCCCATTCCCCAGGTGTTTTCTATCTCCAGTGCAATCCTGCAGGCCCCCCATTCAAAATTTCCTATATGTGCAGTAAAGATTATGGCCCCCTTGCCTTTATCTAGAGCCCTCTGGAGGTTTTCCATCCCTTCAAGTTCTACTATCTGCTTCAGTCTATCTCTGGGCACCAGCTTGTGTTTAAGGAAGTCTACTATATTCTTTAACCAATGCTGGTAAATTTTGATGGCCGTGCGGTGTACCTGGGGATGGTTTATGTCTTTACCCATGACCCTGGATATATTTTTTTTCAGGGGATAAAGATTGATCCCAAAAATTACTGCTAGCCTGGCCAGTATCCTGGCTATAAAGTAGGCAACAGGATAAGGCAAGATGAATGCAAGAAACTCCAGAAACTTATAACCGATAAATGCAAGCATCTATATTCCTATTACTAATTTGGTAATGATAAAAATGTCAGGATAAATATTGTATAATAATATTAAATTTTGAAGTTAATTAAAAGCATTTTTTAAGGCAGGTGGAATCAATATGAATAAAAGCAATCAAAAGGAAGTGGGTTTAAGCCAGGTTCTAAACTACAAGCCTTCGGGAAGCCCGGTGGTATCAGCCTATCTTATGGTAGATGGGGCCAGAACCAATAAAAGGGATTACCTGACCAAGCTCAACTCTATGATGACCAAAAAAAAGGATGAGCTGGAAAATTCCAAAGATATACCCAGGGATGAAAAAAAGAAGGTTTATGATATTTTTGAGAAGATAAAAAAATATGTTGATGACCGTTTTAAGGCAGACTCAGCAAAGACCCTTTTAATATATGCTGACAGTAATAATCTGTGGGAAGTACTGAGTTTGCCCATTGTTATGCGGTCCAAAATAATTGTGGACCCAAAGCCACATACCCAAAACTTAAGGTCCATGGTGCAGAGTTTTAACAAGTATGCAATTTTACTTATGGACAGAGAAAAAGCACAGATATATCTGCTGTACCTGGGTCAGATAAAGGAATACCTGGCTGCTTTTATAAATGATGTTCCCTCCAAGGTTAATTTCAGGAGTGAGGCCGCATTCAGGGAGAAAAAAATATTGGGCAAAATTGAAGAGAAACTGCATCACTTCTTTAAGATCATAAATGATAAAACACTAGAGTTATTTAATGAAGAAAAATTTGATTATCTTATTTTAGCCGGAAGGAAAGAGATATTATCTAACTTTTCAAATTACCTGCACAATTATCTGGAATCCAAGATGATTGGCCAGATTGAAGCCCAGCCGGATACCGAGGTATGGCAGATAAGAGAAAAGGCGCAAGAACTGATTGACCAGTATGAACAAAAGACCAGGGATGATCTGGTGCACAACCTGTTTGAAGAATACAATCCTAATGGTTGGGCAGTGATAGGGGTAAAGGCTACTATAAAAGCCCTGCTTATAGAGCAAATCAGGACCTTAATTTATGATAGAAATCTGATTCAGGAAGGTTATGTTTGTGATTCATGCCAGTATATAACTATTGATAAACAGGACCAATGTCCTTACTGCGACGGTAACCTGGTCTACTATAATGATATAATTGATGAGATAGTTGAGGATGCTTTAGCTCAGGGTTGTGAGGTAGTTGATGTGGAAGACAACAGCAGGCTTCAGCAAGCAGGAGGTATTGCTGCAATATTGCGGTACAAACTTTAATCAGTTTTCTAAAAGCGGGTGATTTCTGTTATTGGTCGAGAAATAGCTCAGTTTAAACGCATAGGCATTTAAACAACGATTCCCATATCAGTCTTTTAGGGATAGTTTGATGCCTAGTTCTTATATACTAACCACAAATCACTGAAATAATAAAAGGCCTTTTTTGCTGTATTTTTTACTATGTTTATATTATAATCAATAACAACGTGCAACAATGCTAAGAAACAAACAAGATAATGCAATAGGAGGAAACAATGAATTATGACAAAGATTGGGCCAAGGTAGATGTAAACAGCATTCCTGATATAAAAGTTCCCCCGCCAGGACCCAAATCAAAAGCTCTACACGACAGGGCAGAAAAATATATGAAAGGCTACTCTTCTCAGGTTAGGCTTTTTCCAGTAGCCTTTGAGAGCGGCCATGGGGTCACCATGACCGATGTTGACGGCAATACTTTCATAGACTTCTCTTCAGGAATCTATGTTACCAATTTGGGACATTGCCATCCCAAAGTAGTGGAGTATATTCAGAAGCATACTGCACAACTCATGAACTGCCATGACTATACTACTGAAATAAAGACCAAGTTTCTGGAAAAACTGGCATCAGTTACCCCCGGCAATCTTAATGGGGTTCAGATGTATTGTGCAGGTACGGAAGCAGTAGAAGCAGCCATGAGAGCAGCAAGAGCTTATACTAACAAATATGAATTCTTCAGCTTCTATGGTGACTTCCATGGTAAGACCATGAGTGCGGTATCACTTACTGAAGTGGCTAATTATACCTCAGGTCCCAGGGCAGTAGGCCATCATATGGCGCCCAATGGGCATTGTTACCATTGCCATTACCAGAAAAAATACCCGGAATGTGGATTGTTCTGTGTGGATGCACTTGAAAAACAGATTCGCATGGAAGGTACAGATAATGTAGCGGGAGTAGTTATGGAGCCCATACAGGGCTGGGGTGGATCAGTAGTTTATCCTGATGAGTATTTACCTAAGATAAGGGAAATGTGTGACAAATTGGGTATCTTTCTTATAGTTGACGAGGTATTGACCTGCTGTGCCCGTACCGGAAAGATGTTCTGTGTTGATCACTATGATGTAGTACCGGATATTATTGTATTGGGAAAAGGTCTTGCCAATGGCTTTCCCTGTACCGGTTTTGCTATCAGGGAAGATTATGCTGATGTCTTAGAGAAGATATCTGCATCTACTTCATATGGCGGTAACCCCATGGCTGCAGCTGCCGGCTTGGCATCACTGGAGGTAATAGAAGAAGAAAATATAGTTGAAAGATCGGAGAAGCTGGGGAAATTCATTATGGATAGACTGGTACAGATAAGGGATAGCCATAAAATCATAGGTGAAGTAAGAGGCAAGGGATGTCTGCTGGGCATGGAAGCAGTAAAGGACAAGCAGAGCAGGGAGCCTTTTGACGAAGCAGGCAGAAAAATATATCAGAAGGCTTTTGCCAAAGGCCTGGCCTGGATTCCTGCCGGCCATAACCTTAGGATGTCGCCACCACTGATAATGGAAGAAGATGTTGCTGAAAAAGCACTGGACATAATAGATCAGTCAATTTCTGAAGTAGAAAAAGAATACGGATATTAAAAGATTCATCAGGAGGTAAAAAATGAAAACTTTAGGTCTGGGAATGGTAGGTTACGGCTTTATTGGTAAAGTCCATACCATATCCTACATTGATATGCCATTTTACTATAGTCCTGTGCCGGTCAAAGTAAAGCCGGTAGGTGTCTGTTCGGTACCTATTGATGATGCTAAAAAAGGTATAGAAGATGCAGGTTTTGAATTTGCTACTGAAGATTACAAGCAGCTAATAGAAAGAGATGACATAGATATAATAGAGGTCTGCACCCCTAACTACCTGCATAAGGATATAATTACTGAGGCTTTGGAAGCAGGTAAGCATGTGGTATGTGAAAAACCTTTAGCTATGGATCTGACAGAAGCCAAACAGATTCTGGAGGTGGCCAAGAAGCATCCCCAGCAGGTAGCCCAGGTCAGTTTTGAGTATAGATACCAGCCTGCTATTATGAGAGCAAGACAGCTTATCCAGGAAGGGTTTTTAGGCAGGATATATAATATAAGGATTGTATATCTGCATGCTGGAAACTCTGATCCTGACAGACCTCTTTATTGGAAGATACAGAAGAAATTCTGTGGAGGAGGCTCACTGTATGATCTGGGTTCACATATTATAGATATAACCAGGTTTCTGTTGGGAGACTTTAAGAAAGTTTTTTCCAAACTAGATATCCTTGTTAAAGAAAGACCAATTCCTGGAAAGACAGACAGCTTTGGAAAAGTAGATACTGAAGATCTGGCTTTATTACTTTTTGAACTTGAAAATGGTGCATCAGGAACACTGGAGGCTTCTAAAGTAGCCAATGGTACTAATGATGAGATAAGGATGGAAATACATGGTGAAAAGGGTGCTCTAAGATTCAACAGTATGCAGCCCAATTATCTGGAGGTTTATGATGTCAGGGATGAAGGCTCTCCCATAGGAGGCAAAAGAGGGTTTAAATCCATAGAAACAGTGCAAAGGTACCCCAAACCAGCAACCCAGTTCCCTGGTCCTAAATTTTCTATTGGATGGATAAGATATCACATGGGAAGTGCTTTTGATTTCTTAACTAATATTGCTGAAGGAAAAGAGCCTGAGGCCGATATGTATGCAGGGTATAAAGTTCAGGAAGTAATGGAAGCAGCAAACATATCCAATGATAAAAAACAATGGGTTGATTTACCCTTAAAGGGGGATGAGTAATTTATGCTTCGAAAAATAGAATGCTACATACAGCCCACCAAGCTAGACCAGGTAAAAGAAGGCTTAATTGATGCCGGGATAGAAGGCATGTCGGTAACTGAGGTAAACGGTTTTGGTAAACAGCGGGGTTTCATAAATGGAGAAGTGCCCAATAAAAAGGTAAAGCTTCTGCCTAAAATAAAGCTGGAGATAGTAGTAGGAGAAGACGAGGTTGACACTATCACTACAGCTATTATAAAACTGGCAGGAACCGGGCACATAGGCTCAGGCAAAATTTTTGTGTTGCCGGTAGAAGATGCCATAAGGATAAGGACTTCGGAATCAGGCATTAGTGCTATAACTTAAGGAGGAAAAATGGAAAGTATCTGGAAACAAAGTTTATCCCGTCTATCTAATATTGCAGATTTACTTTCTCTGGAGCAGGGCATGCTAAAATACCTTTCCATCCCCAGAAAAGTAACCGAAGTAGCAGTACCGGTAAAGTTAGATAATGGTACCATGGAAATATATAGCGGTTTCAGGGTAATACACTCTACCAACCGGGGTCCGGCCAAGGGAGGCATCCGCTATCATCCTGATGTAGACCTGGATGAAATAAAGGCTTTAGCACTTCTAATGAGCCTAAAATGCGCACTGGCCAAACTACCTTTCGGAGGGGCCAAGGGGGGAGTAGCCGTAGATCCTTCAAAGTTATCAATGAATGAATTAGAAAATCTGACCCGGCGTTACACTTTTGAACTTATACCTAACATAGGGCCACAAAAGGATATACCTGCTCCCGATGTGGGCACCAATGCTCAGGTGATGGCCTGGATAATGGATACTTACTCTATTGATAAAGGTTATGCGGTGCCGGGAGTAGTAACCGGAAAGCCCATAGCCCTAGGGGGCTCTCAAGGCAGGGAAGCTGCAACTTCCAGGGGATGTGTCTATAATATACTTTCTGCAATGAAGGTGCTAAATTACGATAAACCTAATTTAAGAGTAGCCATTCAGGGTTTTGGCAATGTAGGTTCTAACGCAGCAAAGATACTTTATGACTTAGGCTTTATAATAGTGGGAGTGTCTGATGTGGAAGGAGGGTTACATAATGATAAGGGGATAGACCCCTACCACCTGGCTCAGTACGTGCAAGAATCTAAAACTGTAGCAGGATATTCCGAGGCAAATAATATTCCGGGAGAAGATATATTCGGCCTGGACTGTGATATCTTTATACCGGCAGCATTAGAAAATCAGATAACTGAAACTACTGCCAGCCAGATTAAAGCTAGAATTTTAGCTGAAGGAGCGAATGGTCCTACTACCCAGAAAGGTGATCAGATATTATCTGATGCAGGTATATTTGTAATACCTGACATACTGGCTAATGCTGGAGGAGTTACTGTTTCCTACTTTGAGTGGGTACAGGGAAATGATGCCTACTTCTGGTCCAAGCGCAAAGTTGATATTGCCCTAAAAGAGATAATGGATGCTGCCTTTGGCCATGTATATGAGGTACATAAGGATAAAAAGGTATCAATGAGAGATGCAGCTTATATTATTGCCATAGACAGAATAGTGGAAGCAGTACGTCTCAGAGGGATATATCCGTAAGAAAGGCCGGAAGTAAATTATTTCTGTATTACAGTAATACCAGATTTTTTTATCTGATCTATGAGAGACTTATTAGCTGAATGGTCAGTAATTAAAATATCTATACTGGATATATCAGATACAAAATTGACTGATATATGGCCAAGCTTGGAATGATCAGCCAGAGCAATAACCTGGTTTGCGCTTTTAATAATGTTTTTCTTGGTAGCAGCCTCAATCTGGTTTACAGCTGTTATGCCCTTATCTATATCCAGACCGGTGATACCTATAAAAGCTTTATCCACATTTACATTGGTAAAGGTATTATCAGCAATAGGTCCTATAAGTGAATGAGTTTCATTATTAAATATTCCTCCACTTAATATAATCGTATAATCAGGGGTAATTTTTGAAAGGATAGAAGCCACTTCGCAGCCATTGGTTATTATAGTTAAATTCTTGTTACCTCTAATGTTTAAAGCAGTATGGTAACCGGTAGTACCAGATTCAATAATAATTACGTCTCCTTCTTCAATCATCTGGGCAGCGGCCATGCCGATTTTTTTCTTTTCTTCTATGTTTATTTCTTTTTGAGTATTGAAGCTCATCTCCCTGCCTACAGATAAAGTCCTTATGGCTCCTCCATAGGTTCTTTTCACCAGGTTTTTCTGGCTTAATTTATTTAAATCTCTTCTTATGGTGGCCTCAGAAACTTTTAGCTTGGCAGCAATTTTTTTTGCGTTTATGCTGCCGGTGTCATTGATTATATTGAGTATGTATTCTCTTCTCTCTTCACCTAACATAATTTAAATGTTTTAGTTATAATTAAAATATCATTATATCATATAATAAAGTGTGACTATAAAGGATTAGCCAGAATTTTGAATGTCAAAATTTTTATAGCCAAAAGCATTGAAAAAAAATGCCCATTGGTAGATAATGTTAATTGCTGAAAACGTTATTAATATCGTTATCCTATGAAAAATATAACCCTCAAAGATGTAGCCAAGGAATCCGGGGTGTCTGTGCCCACAGTCTCTAGGGTCCTAAATAATGAAAAATTTGTCTCCACCCAGGTTCGAGACAAGGTGAAGGCAGCGGCTAAAAAACTTAATTACGAACCCATGTGGACTGCCAGAAGCCTGAGACTGAGAAAAACCAATATAGTAGGTATGATAATCCCCAATGTGGCAGATTACTTTTTTTCCAGTATTGTGCTGGGTGTGGAAAGGTTTTTTAGGAGGTATGGCAAGGAACTAATATTGTTTAATACCAGTAACGATGAAAACATTGAAGAAAAATCTATAAAAATCGCCATATCTAAAAGAGTTGAGGGAATTATCTTGGCTACCATATGCAAGAATAATGAAGTTATTAAATCTATCATGAAAAGTTTTGGAACCCCATTTGTGGTGGTAGATAACAAGATAGACATAGATAAAGTTGATTTTGTATTAAGTGATGATATAAACGGATCTTACAAATTAATAAATCACTTAATTAAGGTACATGGCTATAAGAAGATTGCCTGCATAAGCGGTCCCCTGGATGAATCAAGTGGATTTGATAAGCTGGCTGGCTATAAAAAAGCCCTGATAGAAAATGGCCTGGATATTGAGGATGACTTAATAAAGATTGCTGATTGGAAAAAGACCAAAGCCTATAATGCCACCAGGGAGTTAATGAACCAGAAAAACAGGCCCCGAGCCATATATTGTGCAAATGCCAATATGCTTATTGGTTGTTTCAGGTATTTAAATGAGAAAGAAATAAAGGTGCCTGATGAGGTAGCCGTGGTAACCTTTGATGACTATGATTTTGTATCCGCAATGAATCCTCCGGTAACTACTCTACAGCGAATTGATCTGGAGATAGGGGAAAAGGCTGCTGAGCTGCTGTTAAAGAGAATAAGTGGTGAAGCCGGAGATTACCAGGAAGTTAGGGTAGGTGCAGATCTTATAATAAGGAAGTCTTGTGGTTGCAAATAGAATTTTTTTCTAAAAATGTTATAAAAAAAGTAATTGGTGGTTAACAATGCCAAATAAAGGTATTAACAAAAACAGGGAGGTAAAACCAGATGAGTGAATTTACATTTGAACCGGCGGATTTTGTGCCGTTTAAGGACCGGAAAGTATTGGAAAAAGTAAGGTCGGTGCATGGAAAAGACCTGGAGAAATATTCCAATGAAAAAATGAAAATAAAAGTGATGAAAAATCCGCATCCAGTAATAATAGGGGATCTTTTTACCAGAATCAAGATGTCGGATGATTTGGATAAAAAACAGGTATTTATACTAGGTAACCCTGAGCCAGAAACCTATATACCAGTGGCAGAGCTTATCAATTACCATCGTGTAGATTGCAGGAATGTCTACATTTTTGCCATGGATGAGTGGGCTGACCAGGATGGAAATATAGCGCCAGAAACCTATAAAGCCGGTTTTGCCCATTCTCTGTTAAATTATTTTGTAAATCAGATCGACCAGGATCTGAGGATGCCCATGGATCATGTATTCTATCCTACCAATGAAAATATTGGGGACTACTCCAAGATGATAACCGAAATTGGAGAAGGAGGAGCCGATGTATGCTATTCAAGTCCTGGATGGGCCGGGCATATTGCATTTGTAGATCCATCACCAGAGTTCTTAACAGAAGATATCGACCAGTATTTAAAGCAGGATGCAAGAATTTTAAGCCTGCACCCTTTAACCATCTGTCAGAATTCTCTCCATGGGGTTTTTGGACAGTCTGGAGATATAGCTAATGTGCCACCAAAAGCGGCTACTATAGGGCCAGCGGATGTTGCACGTTCTAGAGTAAGAATTGAACTACACTCACTTCAGACCATGGGAACCTTTGTTTCGTGGCAGAGAATGACCTCCAGGTTGATACTGATGGGGCCGGTTACCCCTTATGTTCCCAGTTCGATATTCCAGATACTGGAAACCCAGGTTTATGTAAGTGAAGAAATCGCCGCGCCATTTGAGTGCTGGGAGACAGTGGGATATTAAAAAATTTTATAATATTGGTAGTTTAAAATAGGAGGCCGATGATGACAAAATAGGGTTTTTATGGTGGGTATTATGTGTAATACTATGAACATAATCGGGATACCCTCATATCAGCAGACCCTATTTTTAGAAGCAATAATAGTTATAGCTACAGTAATATCATATATTGGAAAAATGAGAAGAGTTTAACCAACGAAAGGAGCAAAAAGATGAAAAACAAGATAGCGGTAGTTACTTCCACCTATCCCAACTTTGGCCCTGAGGAGGCCCTAGCCGGCATAGCCGCCGCAGGCTTTAAGTATGTAGATATGGCCACCTGCCCCGGCTACTTTGAGCATATACTTCCCAGGCCGGAAGATATGGCCCCCGGTGACTACAAGCAGGTGCTAGATAAGGTAGCAGGCTACAACCTTAAGATCCTAGCGGTATCCGGCCATACCCGCCTGG
>JAIOXO010000021.1 GCA_022396035.1 Actinomycetes bacterium
AAGATAGCCTCTCCTCTATTCAGAAGATGATAATTGACCTGCTTGATATGGATGAGGACCAGTACTGGGGAAGGGCTTCCAGTGAAATGTAGCGGCAATTAATTCGGAAAAAGTGGGTTTTTAACCTGCGGAAACAAAGGTAATAATATTTTATATTTTATTTTATTTTATATATAATACTAAAAAGTATTTCCATAATAATACCAAAAGGATATAAAGAATGGATGTCAATTCTTATACCGCTATTGATAAAGGGAGAAGCCGCAAGCACAATGAGGATTATCTATTAAAATATGAACCCACAGATAAAAATGTTTTGGAAAATAAAGGCAGCATATATATAGTAGCAGATGGAGTAGGCGGTTTAAATAAAGGTGATGTTGCAAGCAAAAAAGCTGCTAATCTAATAAAAGATTTTTATTATTCTTCTAGTATTAAAAATACTGAAAAAGCATTAATCAATTCAATTAAAAAAGCAAATTCTGAAATTTTTAATTTGTCAAATTCTGATACCAAGATGGGAACTACTGTCGTATGCATGGTTTTAATAAATGGAAAAGCCTATAGTGCCAATGTTGGAGATAGCAGGGCTTATTTATTGAGAGAAAATAAGCTTAAAAAGGTAACAGAAGACCATTCTTTTGTTGGAGAAAGGGTGAGATCTGGGGATCTTACTGAAGAAGAAGCCAGAGTTCATCCAAGAAAAAATATTATACTCCGCTGCCTGGGCACAAATAAGGACGTAGAAGTGGATACCTTTAAAATTGACTTAAAAGAAGGTGATAAATTTCTTTTATGTTCAGATGGACTTTGGGGCGAAATGCCACATAGTAAATTAGAAAAACTTGTGCAGTCTAAAAGTGAGGCTGCTATTGATAAGCTAGTGGAAAGTGCTAACGATGCTGGTGGAAGTGATAATATATCAGTTATATTAGTAGACATAGGAAAAGTCAGTAAAATAAAAAGAAAAAGTAAGCCCAGAGTACTGGCAGCACTAAGTTATTTTTTTATAGGTTTTTCAATTTTACTTCTTGCAGCTATAGGGTTTTTTATCTATAGATTAATAGGCCAATATCCCCCAAAAGCTGTAATGGTTTTATCTGGCCAAGATGAAGTTTTAAATGTTCCTTCGGAGGTTAATTTTGATGGAAGCAGATCTTACGATAATCAGGAAATAGCTTCATATATGTGGATTATCGAAGGCAATATTTTAGAAGGGGAAAAACAAACTTATGAATTTAAGGCACCTAAAAATGCAGCCGTTACTTTAATATGTGAAGATCGACAAGGCAACAAGGGAATAAGCACTAGAGTTTTGGAAATTTTAGACAATGAAGAGCCCAAAGTAAGTTTAGAGCTGGGGAATCCTAGTGATAAAGAATATTACCTTGGGGAAGATGAATTTATAAACTTCAGAATAAACGCTTCAGATAATCATGAAATTAGCAAATATTTATTCTATGAAAATGACACCAAAATAGAATTTAGCGGCAATAGTTATTCTTATAAAATCGAGAACGAAGGAAAGAAAGATTTTTATGTAGAAGCCATTGATAAGTCAGGGAATGTGGGAGAATCTAATATAATAGAATTAGAAATTTTCAAGGATAGTGTAAAACCCAGCATTAGCTGTAATTTCCTGGATAATAGTGAATTATCAATTTCTGAGAACACAAAGTATTTGCCAATTGAAATCCAAGCCAGTGATAGAAACTTAGATAGGATAGAAGTAAGTATAGGTAATTCAACTCCAAGAATTTTACACCAAAAACCGTTTATATACTTTTGGGAAATTAAAAATGGAGGAGATTATAATATAAAAATTGAGGTCTTTGATAGTAGCAATAATAAAAATACAATAACCGGAAATATTAGGATAAAGGTTTTGCCTGAAAATATTGTAGTTTATTCAGATTACTATGAAGGGTCAAGACAAATATTTTTAAAAAACAAAAATGGAGAAATTATCCAAATTACTAGTGATAATAATGATAATATTAATCCAGATTTATCTAATGATGGCAAAAGCATTTGTTACTGTTCTAAATTAGACAATAGGTATGAAGCTTATTTAATAAATATTGATGGATCAGGTAAAAACATGCTTACTAATTTAAGGAGCAGGAACCCCTTAGAAGTATTTTTTGATAATTCCGGTCAAAATATAATAATTGCTGCAAATAATGGAGTGTCAAATAGTTATTATGTTTACAATATTATTAGCCGGGAATTATCTGAGATAAATGAAAATGTTAAATCACTGGATCTATAGTTAGGGAAGCATTGATTGGCCAAATATTTTCAAACTATAAGTTAATTGATGTAATAGGCAAAGGTGACATGTCAACTGTATTTTTAGCAAGGAGTATAAATACTGGAGCATTGTCTGCGCTTAAAGTGTTAAAAAGTGAATATACCCAAGATGAAGAGCATATTAATAGGTTTTTTAAAAAAAAAATAAAAATTACCAGAGAGCTTGAACATGTAAATATTTTAAAATTATTAAATTTTGGAAAAAAGAAAGATTGGTATTATTTAATATATGAACATGTTGCCGGGGTATGCTTAGATGTTTTTATCATAAGGGAAAAAAGTTTATCCATAAAGGAAATAGAAAAAATATTGCTACAAGTCTTAAGAGCATTATCTTATGCCCACCAGAAAGAAATAGTCCACAGGGATATAAAGCCTCAAAATATTTTAATAACTTCTTATGGCTTAGTGAAGATTAATGATTTTGGAATTGCTAAAGCTTTATCCAGTAAAACTGTAACTCAAACTGGTTTGTTCATGGGCTCTCCAGGCTATATATCTCCCGAACAGGCAGAAGGTAAAAAAGTGGACAGAAGGTCAGACTTATATTCTGTAGGTGTGTTGCTATTTGAATTATTATCTGGGAGTCTCCCATTTAAATCAGATAACCCTTATGGTTATTTACATAAGCATATTAATATAGACCCACCGGATATAGAAATAGTGGCCAGAAATATACCGGATCACCTTATATACATTACAAAGAAATGTTTGAAAAAAAAGCGCAGTGAAAGATTTAATTCAGCTGATGAAATTATAAAGGTATTACAAACTAACTCTTTTGCTGTTACCAGTGTTGCCACTGGACCAATAAGTAATGGGACAATTACTTCAAAGGAGGATATGGTACAAACAAATAAAAGTATTAACAGTGCTGGTTCTCCAACTATCGTAAAAGGTCCAGGTATAAAGCAGTCCAATTATGAAACAAGCGCTATTAGTTATACTTATTCTTATTATCAGCCAATAAGGGTTTTTATAGTACTAATGATATTGACTTTTGGTTTGTATCAAGTTATATGGTTTTGCAGGAACTGGTACCAGCTTAATAAACAAAAAAAATTAGGTATTCGTCATTTCTGGCGTACCATAGGATTATTTATCCCAATATTAAATCTAATACTCATTTATGGACAGTTAAGCGATGTTAGTAAATATGCTAGAGATAGCGTGATTAAAAAAATTATTCAGCTGGAGGTATTTTTGCAGCTTGGCTTATTATTTCAATAATTTCATCAGTAACAGCATCAATTGGAATTGGCATATTTTTGTGGTTTTTAAGTTTATGGCCTTTGAGTATAGTCCAGAAAACCCTTAACATATATTGGCAAACAAAGCAACAAGGTCGTAAAAAAAGAAAAAGTTTTAGTCCGGCAGAAATAGTAATATTGGTTTTTCTTCTTGGTTTCTCGAATTGGCAGCTAGCAGCCGTGTGGTGCTAGTAATGGGAGAATAGCAATTGGGTAAAATTGCAGTTTCAATTTTTCTGATCATGGAGTTTAAAGGCAAGTATATAATAACTACGAGAAATATTTGAAGGTGTAATGACTACAATATATTTAGCTTCAAATAAAAATACAGAAAATAAGGAAGCTGTAAAGATATTAAAAGATAGGATAAAGGAAAAAGAAAAAATTCCTTTAAAAATTTAATTGGCAATATGGGATGCCATTGTATTTTAATAAGAAAATATGATTGGGAAAAGAATAAAAAACTTCAAACTTATTAGCATTCTGGGAAAAGGAGGAATGTCTACAGTATATTTGGCAAAAAATATAAAAACAGAAAAGCTAGTAGCTGCAAAAATATTAAGAAGCCAGTTTACTAAAGATAGCGAGCACCTAAAAAGGTTTTTTACCAGGCAGATAAGCCTGACTAATTTAGATCACCCCAATATAGTAAAAATGCTTGATTATGGCAGAGAAGGCAGCATTTATTTCTTAATTTATGAGCTGATACAGGGTGTAAGCTTGGATAAGTATATGCAGAAAAAAAATCTGTCATTAAAGGAGATAGTAAGTATTTCTAAGAAGATACTGTATGGTTTATCTTATGCCCACAGTAAAGGAATAATACATAGAGATATAAAACCACAAAATATACTCATAACGGAGGATGGCACTGTAAAGATAACTGATTTTGGTATAGCTAAAATCCTATCATCCCATACTATAACCCAAACCGGCGCCTTTATAGGCTCTCCGGGCTATGTGTCTCCAGAACAAGCTGAAGGAAAAAATTTGGCTCCCCCTTCAGACATTTATTCTTTTGGGGTAATGCTTTTTGAGATGATAACAGGGAGATTGCCTTTCAGGTCTGACACACCCTGGGGTGTTATAAACCAGCATATTAAAAGCAAGCCTCCTGATATTAAAAAGTTTTCTAAGCAAGTGCCGGGTTATTTGACCGATATAGTAAATAAGTGCTTGGCCAAAAATGCCCAGGATAGGTTTTCATCTGCCCTGGAAGCGATAGAAGCATTTAATGTTAGAAGACAGAATAATATAAGTAAAAAGCCAGCAGATACAATAATAAAAGATGAAAAAAAATTCTTTAGGCAGAAAGGTTTTGAGAAATTTTGGGGATGGAATTCAATCATAATATGCAGTTTAGAAGTTATAGTGGTATTAATTATTTATATAATGGCTATTTTAATACTAAATATTATTAATACGCAATTTTCATTGGACCAAGAATTATTTTCTGATTATTTTCTGAAGTCCTTTTTATTATTATTCTGGTTTGGATTATCTTTAGGATTATATATTTATATATTGGGAATAATAAAATTTTTCCATACAATTAAAAAAATAAAAAATAAATATGAAATTTTAAGTTTTACAAATATTAATTGGCTCACTTCAAAGGTGGCCACCATTTTTATATTAATATTTTTATTTATAAGTGGCAGTGATGCAATATCTTGGAATTTATTTTTATTATTAACATTAATATTGGTAAGTTATTATTTTATCTCTTCTGTTATCTATGGCTTGGGAATAATAAGAGGGAATTTTAAATATAAGAAGGGCCATAATTTAAAAAGCAAACTGGCTTTCTTATATAGCACAATCGGCATTATCTTTATAATTTTCTTAATTATATTTTTTTCTATAAATACTTCTAGCAACCAAATGGTAGAGACATTTGCTTCTGAGAAAGAAACAGAAATAACAGAAGAAATAATTAATGAAAAAATTGGAGAACTTCCAGTTAATTTAAGGGAAAATTTTAGAAATATTGATGATAAAGAATACTTAGCAAAGCTTTTAGAAGACCCAGAGGCTGTAGAATTATGCACTGACTTAGTAGTATGGCAAAAAACAAATTGGATGCAGCAGTTGGTTGAAAGTGGATATACAATAGATGAGTTAAAATACATTATAAAAACAGTAAAGGATTTCAGTGGAGCTGGAGGGAATGATGCTTATAGGGAAGAATACTTAAATTCTTTAATTTCACCCAGATCTGAAACTAACTTGCCAGAATTGGCACTTGAAGAGCAAGCAGAACTTTATAAAAAATTATTTATAATGCAGTTTCCTGCAAAAAATGTACCTGATTTATTTTTGGTCATAAAAGATAGTAAATATTATAATGACTTTAATGTAGGTGATTTAGACAAGCTTATTTTAACTATTAATAAAGACCAGGATATAAGTAGTGAAGGGCCTAATACATCTATTTATTTGTTAGCTTATGAGTACGATTTTGATAGTCTAGATGGTTGGGAATCATTTTATGGAAGTGAAGCAATAGTAGATGGTAAATTATATATGACGGGTGAAGATATTAACGGGGATGGTAATTTTGTAGATGTTATAGATAATATGGAAATAAGTTTAGATTTTAATAACTATAATAGTTATATGTGGAGGATAAAGGCAGGTTTGGCTAGCAATGGTTTAAAGCCAGGCACAAGCTTGAATTTGAGCTTATTTTCAGATCTTTCTACAAATAATTATTGTTCATTAGCTATAAACAATAGTAGTTCTAAAGGTGATAGTAGCATTTCGATTGTTGAGGATGGGGAAACAATATTAAGCAATTTAATTATTAACACTGATTATGCTCCTGAAATAGATAAAATATATGATATTGAAGTAACATATTCTGTATTTACAAATATTTTTAATTTAACAGTAGATGGAATCGTTGTTGGCGGAGGTAAAGCCATTCATAACTGGCCTATTATCCAATCGGGTTGTATGAGAATATTTAATGAAAATAGTGTAATGATTGATTATATATCAATTTACCGGTATGTTTGTTCTAGGTAATTATAGCTAGAATGAATACAGCATTTCTAGCTATAATTTAATAAATGTTCCAAGCCTTATATTAAGGCAAGCAATATTTATCTTTGAAATACTGTCAAATGTTGTAGAGTGATCAAACATAACCCCCTCAATGATAAGATAAATTCCATACCCAACGGGTACTAAAATTGCAGGGGTAAGGGCACATAATAAAGTTCTGGCAAAAAACTGGTGGACGACTTTGCAAGTAAAGTAGGAAAAGGCAAGATTAAATTGCTGATCTTAGACAGGGTATTCCTAGATGGGGAAATGATAGCAACTTTTAAAGGTAGTTACGGAATTGATGTCTTAATTCCCCTAAAGAAAAATATAGCAGCCCACCTTGGTGCCAAAAGGCTCTCCAGGCTTGAGGCTAAAACCTGGAAGAGGGTAGATAAGCGCACCACCTGCTACATGGCTAAAAAGATTACTTCCTATGACGGATGAGATATAATCAAATCTTGTGGATGGAGGTAGAAAAAGAACATACCCTCCTATAAAATATTATCGATGGTTAAAAGATAATAGAAAAGGAGAGTATGTTCTATGAGTAAGTATAGTGGAAAAATCCAATATGTAAAAGATGAGCAGGAATCATCCTGGTCAGTACTGGAACAGATTGCAAGAAAAGGTGCAAAGAAAATGCTGCAGCTAGCATTAGAAAACGAAGTGGAAGAGTACATACAAAAACATTCCAACCTTACTGGTGAAGACGGAAAAAGAGTAGTAGTAAAAAATGGCCATATGCCTCAAAGAGATATCACTACCGGCATGGGTCCCCTAACCATTACCCAGCCCCGGGTAGATGACAGGGGGCTTAAAAAAAGATTTAGCAGCAACATCCTTCCCCGCTACCTCCGTAGGATTCCCAGCGTGGATAACCTGGTTCCTGTGCTCTACCTAAAGGGAATATCTACCAATGACTTTGGCACCGCGCTTGAAAGTATCCTGGGCAAAGGCGTAAGCGGGCTCTCAGCAGCCAATATAGTGAGGCTAAAGAGGATATGGGAAGAAGAGTATGATGACTGGAGAAAAAGGGATCTATCGGATAAAGAGTATGTATACTTTTGGGTAGATGGTATCTATTTTAATGTCCGCCTTGATGATAGCCGATCGGCCATACTTATCATAATGGCAGCAGACCAGCACGGCAATAAAGAACTGGTAGCAGCCCAGGACGGCTACAGGGAGAGTAAAATAGCTTGGACAGAGATTCTGGCTGATCTAAAAAGAAGGGGCCTTAAAATGGGCCCTAAGCTATCCATTGGTGATGGCGGACTTGGCTTTTGGGCAGCCCTTTCTGAAATATATCCACAGAGTAGAAGGCAGCGCTGCTGGGTGCATAAAACTGCCAATATATTAGATAAAATGCCTAAAAGCATACAGTCTAAGGCCAAGGCCATGATTCATGATATGTATATGGCCTCCACCAAGGAGGATGCTCTGGCCGCATATGACCACTTTATATCCTCTTTTTCAGATAAGTACCCCAGGGCGGTAGAATGCCTTGCCAAAGACAAAGAGGATCTGTTTAGCTTCTATGATTTTCCAGCCACCCACTGGATTCATATAAGAACCACCAATCCCATTGAATCTACCTTTTCTACAGTAAGGCTAAGGACCTACAAGACCAAGGGGTGTGGCTCAAGGACTGCAACGCTAACCATGGTCTACAAGCTAGCCCTGGAGGCTTCCAGAACCTGGAAGAGGCTAAAGGGCTATAAGCTTATACTGAAGGTACTGGAGGGTAAGAAATTTGTTGACGGAGAACTAGAAGAGGAGGTAGCTGCATAAGAGGATGCTGGGGGGTATGTTTTACAAATCCACAACATTTGACAGTATCTCATGACGGATGCCGGATACCTTTAAACATAATACTTGTAAAAACTAGGCTAAAAAGGGGTAAAGGTCAGATTATAGTCCCTTGCCATCACCAGAGATTATGCTCACCCCTGGCAGATAGAGGAGCGCTATAAGCAGATAAAGGACTCCTGGCTGGGAAAAAAGTTTAACACTACAAGTTTTGACCTTATAGTTGCCCACATAATATTTTCAGTAATGGTGTATACCTTAATTCAGGCCTATCTTAATGTGGTAAGCTTGCAGTGGTTGGCAAATAGAACCATAAATGTGCCAAAACTGATGAAGCATTGGGAAAGGATTCAGTAATTATTTGCGCTGGTAAATATTATGCAGCCTTTGATCCGGATTAGAGCATGTATTATGTAGCTTTTCTGGAAGGGGAAGCACCGGATAGGTTTAGAAAATAGATTATCCAATTTAGGAAAAACAAATACAAATACAGAAAAAATATTTATACATAAAAGCAAAACAAAATCTAAGTTAATTAAAAGCTTTTCTGGTTAAGCAAGTTTTTTTCTGTGGTTAGGCAAGTTTTTTTCTGTACTTTTATCCATCACATCTCTCCAACCATCTATGTCAATGCCACCAGACTACCTTCATTTACCTTAGGTTCTGGAAGCTTATAGTTTTTTAAGTAATCCATATTTAAATATTTTCTCCCTGATATCCACTCTTCATTCTTTTCAATGCATATGGCTGATATTAGTCTTTTAGCACTTTCCGGGTTGGGAAAGATACGCACCACATTGGTCCTTCTTTTAATTTCAGAATTTAGCCTTTCTATAAGGTTTACTGTCCTTATTCTTCTTCTATGCTCTACTGGAAAATCCATAAAGGTTAGGACGTCCAGTATATCTTGAGTTAACATTTCATCAATTCCAGAGTATTTAGAATACTTTTTAGAAACCTCCTTTGCTAAATTAAGGGCCTGCTTTTTAGAGGAGCAGCTAAATACTGCCTCTAGGTCCTCTGCAAGAAGTTTCCTTTTTACTCTGGGCACAAGATCTACCACGTTTTTAATAAAGTGAAAGGAGCATCTTTGCCAGAATGCACCTAAAAAATGTTTTTTGACTGCCTTTACCAGGCCCCGGTTATCATCTGATATTACTAGCTTTAGCCCGCTTAGGCCTCTAGCCTTTAAGGTCTTAAATATCCTCTCGTAAGACTGGGTAGTTTCTGTATCTATCATCTCTACTGCCAGTATTTCCCTGTAGCCATATTCATCTATGCCTGCAACAATTACTGTTCCTTGAGCCAGTACGCTATCTTCTATCCTGGATTGACCTGAACCCCAAAATTTAGACACATTGGTATCTTAACTTAATAATAGATTTTACAGGAATTTTTAATATCATTCATCAAATTATTCTCAAATTCTTCCGGAGGCATATAACCGATGGAAGAATGCAGCCTCTTTTTGTTATAAACCTCTTCGATAAAGTAGGGAAGCCTGTCTACTACATCTGCATAAGTCTCATAGTCCCACATATAAATCTCCTCCACTTTAAGGCTTCCAAAAAACGACTCTGCAAAGGCATTTTCCACCGGCATGCCTTTTGCCGACATACTGATCCTAAATACCATGACTGTTTAATAGGTTAATGTAATCGGTGCAGCAGTACTGGATGCCCTTATCAGAATGGTGGATTAGGTCAGAGGTATCCCTGCTTATTATTGCCATTCTTAAAGCTTCTATTGTAAGTTCTGCTGCCAGGCTCTTGCCTATGGCATAACCTACCACTTTGCGGCTGAAGGCATCGATAACAGCTGCCAGATACACAAAGCCAACTCTTATACCGATATAGGTAATATCAGCGCACCATACCTGGTTTATTCTCTCTATGACCAGATCCTTTATGAGGTTTGGGTATACCCTTAGGTTATGGCTGCTATTGGTGGTACGGGTAAATTTTTTCCTCTTTTTAACCTGTATACTCATCTCCCTCATAAGTTTTGCAACCTTTTTATGGTTTACTGCTACCCCAGCCCGCCTGAGGGCAGCAGTGACCCTCCTGTAGCCGTAGTAGGGATATTTGTAACATATCTCCCTAATGCGCTTTGCCAGCTCCCTGTCTCGGCCCTCTTTGCCCTTTTTATCCCTGGGCTGGTAGTAGTAGGTTGCTCTTGATATGCCCATCAGTTTTGCCACCTCCCCGGTTGATTTGAATTTGGACCGGACACTTGAGATGAAATCTCTTTTCTCCTGGCTGCAAGATATTCTTTCTCTTTTTTTAAAAGGTAGTTTCCCATGGTGAGCTTTCCTACCATCTGCTCCAGCTTGCAGTTTTTTAACTGAAGTTTTTTTAGCTCTGAGTCGCTTGCCGAAGTCCCGTGGAACTTTCCATCCAGATATTCTCTTTTCCATTTTTTTATAAGGCTAGGGCTTATTTCCTCATCCCTTGCTACCTCCAGGGCGCTTGCTCCCGCAAGCACTCTTTCTACCAGTTCCATTTTCAGTTCTATTGAATATTTTCTTCTCTGTTTCCCCATACCTATTTCCTTTCTCTCTTCCTGCTTCCTATTCTAATGAGTCTTAAGAAAGTGTCCAGTTTATGGGGTTCACTTCAGATTTTATGTAGGTGGTATCTACCAACAGATACGGATAGGCTTTTTCCAGTGGTCTGGCATTCCAGGCTGATATCTTTGCATCTAACTTTGAGGCAAGAGATGATATGGTAGAAGAGCTAAAAGAGGTACCACAGAGTTTTTCAGTTACATCTGCTACCTTCCTGGTAGATATTCCTTTTACATACATCTCCATTAGTGTTAGTACCAGTACTTTTTCAGATCTCTGGTAACGGGCAAATAGATCGGTAGAAAAATTTCCGTCTTTGTCTTGAGGGACCAACAGATTTAGAGTGCCAACTCTGGTTTTTAGCATCCTGGGCTTGTAACCATTTCTATGGCATTGCCGGATGTCGGTCCTTTCATATTTTTTAGCGCCTAGGTGGTCTTCCATCTCTTCTTCCAGTAGGTTTTGGCAAAAACCTTGAATAATATTTTTTAAAAAATCCTTTTCATCTACCAGTGCATCTTGAAACTTTTTCTCTTTAGCATTATTCTTGAAATTGCCCATCACTTCTCCTTTTTATTTGTTAGTTAATAGTTAGCAAAATATTTTGGAGAGTGGTGGACATTATGTCAAAGACCGATTATCAAATTACAGAAAAAATTATACGTAATCGCTTTTCTTATTTATTTAGCCAAAATTGTGGTCTCTATGCTTACTTTCCTTATTGTATCTGCTTTCCAGTAATATTTCCCCGATCTTATGGAGGTTGAAATAATTCCTACTTATTGCTGAGGATTCTGATAATTGCTGCTCCGATTTTAAAATCATCTATCCAAATTCTCGAATTATCGGGTTATTATGTCTGAATCACAGATAGGATTTAGTGGATATTTGACAAATCTGAATAAAAAGATTATATTTCTTTCACAAACGCCATTAAGTTTTTATGAAACTTAGTGGCGTTTAATGTTTAAAAAAATATATTAATGGGGGACATATGCCCCCCATTAGTCAGTTTATGAATTTAGAACTTCTTCTGCTTCCTGCCGGTCTGCATCCATGACATAAGGTATTTTGGAAATCTCTGTCGCTTCCCTGGTCAGGGATACTATATCTTTTCGGTCCAGAAGGCTCAAATTAAACTTTCTGGCACCGCACATCAGTTGTTTTAGACCCTGTTCCAGTCTCTTAAAATAGGAGTACAGGCCTATAGCTGAGCCGGGCAGGGAATCAGCTCGGGTACCGAATTCTTTTTGCAGATCGGTTACTTCTACAAATATTGATTCCATATCTGAACCATATTTCTTTATGGATTTCGGTATCTGTTCCCCTTTTATTTTATCTTCCAGGGTTTTGCCCACCATGGAAGCAGTAATGGGTGAACGGGCCATGCCTACCAGTTTAAAGAAGGGTGAACCCAAAGCCAGTCCCTTAAATATCTGGTCTTCTAAAGTCAATCCTCCGGCAATGGCCATATCTGGAACGTATTGACCTTTTTGCTGCAGGATTTTGGCATAGTCATAGGCTAGGCATTGCAGGTAAACGGTGGGGATTCCCCATTCGTTCATCATTCTCCAGGGGCTCATGCCGGTACCTCCGCCGGCGCCGTCTATGGTTAACAGGTCGATACCTGCTTCTGAGGAAAATTTAATAGCCCTGGCCAGGTCCAGGGGACGGTAAGCACCGGTTTTGAGGAATACATGTTTTGCTCCTGCTTTTTTCAGGCGTTCAACAGTTTCCATAAATTCTTCCCGGTCTACCATGCCGATCCGGGAATGTCTCTCAAATTCCCTGAAATCTCCATGCTTGAAGGCTTTTTGCACCATTGAATCCAGAGGGTCGGGAAGCACTATATAGCCTCTCTTTTTTATCTCTATGGCCCGGTCCAGGTTATCTATTTTGATCTCTCCTCCTATATCCTTGGCTCCCTGGCCCCATTTAAGTTCTACAATTTCTACTCCCAGCTCCTGTATGGCATATTCCAGTACTTTGAACCGGGAATCCTCTACATTGGTCTGGACTACAATTCCTCCGAAACCATCCTGCTGCCAGTCCTGGTAAAGCTTAACCCTTTTCTTAAGTTCCGGTGAATTGATAACCTGTCCCCGGGAGTCAAATTCCGAATCAGGATCTATACCGCATACATTTTCTCCAATGGTCAGTATCACTCCGCTAATGGCAGAACCGATAGC
Organism: Actinomycetes bacterium; assembly: GCA_022396035.1. Classification (NCBI taxonomy): domain Bacteria; kingdom Bacillati; phylum Actinomycetota; class Actinomycetes; species Actinomycetes bacterium. Next base: position 13,179 of record JAIOXO010000021.1, read on the forward strand.
CAGGCCTTCCCAGTTTTTTCTGGCGATATCGGTGGAGCCCAGCCCGGGTATGATAAAGGGCAGCTTTAATTTCAAATCTTTGTTTTTGCCAATGGCGGCGCTTACATCCACATTGGTAAAGATAGCCTTGTCGCTATCGGCTTCAATACCCTGTGCACCGAAGGCCGTTCCCATAATATTGAAGTGTGAATAGTCGATGGGATAGTCCTTCTGTGAAGCTGCAGTGATATCTCCAAAAGGCTGGGGATATATGGTCTCAGCCGCCCGGTAGGCAGATTTTCCTATTTCACACAGGCCCAGACAGCCCTCTATACAGGTTGAGCACATTCCGCTGAACGGACTGGTGTTTTCCTTGTACAGGTTCTTGGTCAGGGTAGCTGACGATGCATTGATCTTTGAATAAGTCATAGCATATCTCCTCTGTAGTTAGTTGATAGTTAAAAAATGGGTGTCATTACCCTTTTGCTAGGCTGCTGCGCCTAAGAGACATGCTTCATTGCTTTAAAATTGAGGCTTCTTTGCCCGGATATGCCAATTTTACATATCCTTGAATGTAAATGTATAATATAAAGGGTTTTTGGAAAAGTCAAATTTATTTAAGGATCATATTTGGAAGATAAAAAGCTGCTGCTCATAGATGGAAACAATATAGCTTACCGGGCATTTTATGCTCTCCCCGATACTATAGCTACCAGTGCGGGCACCCTCACTAATGCGGTTCTGGGTTTTACCAGTATGCTGTTTAAGCTTATTGAAGATTACCGGCCGGAAAGTATTATTTCCACCTTTGATACCAGGGGCCCTACGTTCAGGCATGATGCTTATGATCAATACAAGATAAACCGCAAGAAGATGCCCCAGGGCTTAAATGACCAGTTCCCCCTCATAAAGGAGGTGCTGGATTGCCTGAATATCCCTTCGCTGGAAATGGAAGGCTTTGAAGCCGATGACCTTATTGCTACCATTGCCAGGAAGGCTGGCGGACAGTACAGTCAGATACTTATTGCCAGCGGGGATAAGGATATTCTGCAGCTGGTATCTGAAAAAATCCGGGTTATAGTCAATAAAAAGGGAATAACTGACACCCTGGTTTATGATGCTGAAAAAGTGGAGGAAAAGTATGGGGTAGGGCCGGAAAGAATAAAGGATCTGCTGGCTCTGATGGGAGACAGCTCGGATAATATTCCGGGAGTGGCGGGAATAGGGCCCAAAACTGCCAGGAAGTTGTTAAAACAGTTTTCCGGGATAGGAGATATTTTTCAGAATATAGATAAGGTAAAAAACAAAAGGCTTAAATCAATTTTAACTGAAAATCAGGAGATAGCCGAAAAAAGCCTGGAGCTGACCCGGTTAAGAATAATTGACCAGCTGGATATCCGTAATTATTTACACCGGTCCTTTTCTGATATAGATATGGCCAAGGTGGAGCGGCTGTTTAACAGCCTGGAATTTAGAAACCTTTTAAAGAAGCTGGATAGTCTGAACCTTGACGGAAAGGTCAGGACGGAGGCCTCTGATATTAAACTGGATCAGAAAAAGAAGGTAGCTGTGAGCTCCGGCCAGCATCTGGAGCAGCTGGGTTTAGAGATAGGGGACAAACTGTATATGCTGGGAGTGGAGGCGGAAGCACCTGTTCTGCTGCTTTACGGGGGCACCGACAAGGTTTACCTGCTGGAGGGTAGATACCTGGCCAACAAGGGGGTAAGGGATAGCCTGTCTGCTCTTATGAACTCGGGCATTGGCATATGTGGTTTTGATTTTAAGGTAATTTTTAAGATTTTTATGGAGGAAGGTTTTTCTTTTTCCGGTAAGGTAATTGACCTGAAAATCCTGTACCTGCTGTTAAATCAGCACCTGCCCGATGTCAGCCTGGAACAGCTGATATCCAACCTCTGCGGGCTGGATTTAAAACAGGGACCGGCCCGGGGCCAGATGCAGTTAGAATTAGGTTCAGACCAGGATGAAGTCCTGGAATCGGGAGTGGTCAGCATAGGGCTTTTAAGCCGGATGGAAGACCAGATAAGGGAACAGATAGACCGGGAAGGCCTGGATAAGGTGTACCGGGATATAGAGGAACCGCTGATAATGGTTCTGGCGGATATGGAGTTTAAGGGGGTACATGTAGACAAGAGATACCTGAATGAGCTTATAGTAGAGTATGGGAAGAATATAGCAGAACTGGAACAGGAAATATTTGACCTGTGCGGGGAAAAGTTCAATATCAATTCCACCCAGCAGCTGGCCTCCATACTTTATGACAAGCTTAACCTTCCTGCTACCAAAAAGACCAAGACCGGCTATTCCACCGACGCTTCTGCTCTCTATGCCATATATGACCAGTCCCCGGTTATTGCCAGGATCCTGGATTACCGGGAACAGACCAAGCTTAAGAACACCTATATAGATGTTCTGCCCCGGCTTATAGATCCTGAAGATGGAAGGATTCATGCAACTTATAACCAGATGGGCACCACCACCGGCCGCATCAGCTCCAATGACCCCAATCTGCAGAACATACCCATCCGCACCTCTCTGGGCAGGCAGATCAGGAAGGCTTTTGTGCCGGGAATCGGATATGACCTTATACTGGCTGCTGATTATTCCCAGATAGAACTGAGGATACTGGCCCATCTTGCCGAGGACAGCAGCTTGATTGAGGCCTTTAACCAGGGACAGGACATACATTCCAGGACCGCATCGGAGATTTTTGGCGTAGATTACCATCAGGTAGACGATTCCATGCGCAGGAAGGCCAAAGCCATCAACTTTGGCATAATTTATGGCATGACCAAGTACGGGCTTATGAGCAGGTTGAAAATTACCGAGCAGGAAGCAGAGGATTATATAAACACTTATTTTGCCAGGTATCCCAGGGTAAAGGAATATCTGGATCAGTTGATAAAGACCGCTTACAGCTGTGGTTATGCTACCACTATTTTTGGCAGAAAAAGGAAGATCGTGGAATTGGGCAGCAGCAATGGGCGGCTGAGGAGCGTAGGGGAGCGGCTGGCTGTAAATACCCCCATACAGGGTAGTGCAGCCGATATCATGAAGCTGGCCACGGTTAATGTTTACCGCAATACCTGCCAGCAAAATTTAGACTGCAATATAATACTGAATGTACATGATGAACTGGTCCTGGAGCTTAAGAAGGAGGATGCTTTTGAGGTTGAAAAGCTGGTAAAAGAATCCATGGAAGGATGTGTCAGCCTGAAGGTAAAACTCAAAGTGGACATAAAGACGGGGCCTAATTGGTATATTTAATAAAAATATTTTATAATAAATAATTCAAAATATTGATAATTTTTATTTTGCGTGATATTCTTTTTGGACTATTAAAAAGAGAGGGTGATTTATTAAAATATGTTTAAGGATAATTTAGAAGGAAACATTACTGAAGATAATTGTATGGTGGAGGATGAGAACGGTAATCTGGTTCCGAACTACGACTTAACCATTATAGATTTCAATGAAGGAGATATTCTCAAGGGGAGGGTAGTGAAGATAGACAAGGACGAGGTGCTGATCGATATCGGCTACAAGTCTGAAGGAGTGATACCGTTATCTGAATTATCCATTAGGAATAATGCTAAACCCGAAGAAATAGTCAGTGTTGAGGATATAGTGGAAATACTGGTGTTGCAGAAAGAAGATCAGGACGGAAGGCTGTTGCTTTCCAAGAAGAGAGCAGAGGTAGAAAAGAATTTTGACCGGGTAGAAGAATTATACAGAAGCGGAGGCACCATAGAGGGTGAAGTGATAGAATGCGTTAAGGGAGGCCTTATACTGGATATAGGTTTGAGGGGTTTTCTACCGGCATCACTTATAGATGTAAGAAAAACCAAGGAGCTGGACTCATATATTGGTGAAAAATGTAAATGTAAAATAATTGAAGTTGACCGTAACCGTAATAATGTGGTGCTGTCCAGAAAAGCTATTATCGAAGATGAAAGAAGAGAACAGAGAAAAGAAGTTCTGGAAAACATAGAGGTGGGACAGATCAGGAAAGGCGTGATAACCAGCATCGCGGAATTTGGCGCTTTTGTAGATGTTGATGGTGTGGACGGTCTTATACATATTTCAGAGCTTTCATGGAATCATGTAAAGCATCCTTCCGAAGTGGTGGAAGTTAATGATGAAGTGGATGTGGAAATACTGGATGTCGATTATGAAAAACAAAGGCTTTCTTTAGGTCTCAAACAAACCCAGAAGGATCCCTGGATGGAAAAAATCAAGCAGTTTTCCAATGGGGATATCGTAAAGGGCAAGGTAACCAGGATTGTAAAATTCGGGTTATTTGTACAGATAGAAGATGGAATGGAAGGCCTGGTTCATATATCGGAACTGAGCAGTGAACCCATAAAGAGACCCAGTGACGTGGCCAAGATTGGGGATGAGCTTATGGTCAGGATTATAGATATAGACTTCGATAAGAGAAGGATGGCTTTTAGTGTTAAGCAGGTAGAAGAGCCCCAGCAGAATAAGCAGGAGCAGGAAGAGCAGCCGGCAGAAGAGAAGGAAGAAGCCAAAGAAACTGATGAAGATTCTTCCAAGGAAAAACAGGAAACCATACAGAAACTGCTCAAAGAAATGAAAGATGAAGCTAACCTGGATAACTGACCGGCTTAATCCATAGACGCAGCAAATAAATAATCTCTGTTTTAATTCAGGCAGAATACAAGGCTGCCTGAATACCTCGTTAATTGATTTTTATCTTTTATGATATATCATTGAACTATTGTGGTAATTAATAGGGAGGATGTAATTTTTATAATAGGAATAGCAGGTAAAATAGGATCGGGCAAAACTACGGTGGCCCGGATACTGGGCCAGCAGCTGGAAAACAGCCTGTTAATAGATGTGGACAGCCTGGCCAAACAACTGTATGAAAACTATCCTGATCTGTTAAAAGATATAAGGATGGAATTTGGGGATCAGGTTTTTAGCCAGGACCGGCTGGATTACGGTCAGCTGGCTAAAAAGGTATTTACTGATCAATCCCAGCTTACCCGGCTAAACCGTATTATGTTTCCCCTTATCCGGAGTGAAATTAAAGAACAGATTCAGTCCAACCAGCATAAGGACTATATTATAATAGATGCAGCAGTGCTGTTTAATTGCAAGCTTAATATTCTATGTGACCACATAACCTGGGTTAAAGCTCCTCCCCGATTAAGAAAGAAGTATCTTGTATCCAAGGGCATTTCTGAAGCGGAAGCTGAGATGAAGATAAAAGGCCAAAAGATAAGGATAGACAAGAGTCTGGTGGACCGGATTATAGATAATCACCGTTCGGAGAAAAGACTGGCAGCTGAAGCAGAAGACCTGGCCCGGGATATTGTTTTCAGGAGTTCTGTAAAAAATGGCAAACAGGTTTGAGATTGTATCCAATTACCGGCCTCAGGGTGATCAGGGCAGCGCAATTGCCCAGCTTGCCGCAGGCCTGCAGCAGAAACAGAAGTTTTTAACTCTGCTGGGAGTTACTGGTTCCGGTAAGACCTATACGGTAGCCAATGTTATCAGGGACATACAGCTGCCCACCCTGGTGATTGCGCCCAATAAAACCCTGGCCGCCCAGCTGACCAATGAATTCAGGGAATTCTTTCCCCATAATGCTGTGGAGTATTTTGTGTCCTACTATGACTATTACCAGCCGGAAGCCTATATTCCCAGCAAGGATATGTATATTGAAAAGGATACCTCCATAAATGAAGAAATTGAAAAGCTGAGGCTTTCTGCTACCAATTCCCTTTATACCAGAAAAGATGTGATTGTGGTGGCCAGCGTGTCCTGTATATACGGCCTGGGCTCGCCCTCAGAATATGGAAAGCAGAGGATAATACTTGAGGCGGACCAGGAGTATCCCCGGGATGAGCTTATCCGGAGGCTGGTAAATATAAGGTATGAGAGAAATGACTATGACTTTACCAATGGCAAATTCAGGATAAAGGGCGATACCGCTGAGATTTTTCCCGCCTATCAGGATAAAGCTATAAGGGTGCAGTATTTTGGTGATGATATTGAAAGGATAGTGGAATTTAATCCGGTTTCCGGAGAGGTTTACAGTGACCGGGATACGGTAGTAATATCGCCGGCCACCCACTTTTTAACCACCATGGAGTGGGTGGACAGGGCGCTGGAGACCATTGAGGAAGAACTTCAGGAAAGGCTTAAATGGTTTAAGGACCAGGGCAAACTGCTGGAAGCCCAGAGGCTGGAGTCTCGTACCAGGTATGATATGGAGATGATAGCCGAACTTGGTTTTTGCAGCGGTATTGAAAACTATTCCCGCCATATACTGGGCAAGAAGCCGGGAGAGACCCCCAATACCCTGATTGATTTTTTCCCTGAAAAATTTTTAATGGTTATTGATGAATCCCATATAACCGTACCCCAGATCAGGGGAATGTATGCAGGGGACCGTTCCCGCAAGCAGGTTCTGGTGGAATATGGTTTCAGGCTGCCTTCAGCCCTGGATAACCGTCCTCTAAGGTTTGAAGAGTTCGAACAAAAGATAAACCAGGTAATTTTTACTTCTGCTACTCCTGGCCCTTATGAACAGAAGGTAAGCAAACAGGTAGTGGAGCAGATTATCAGGCCTACCGGTCTGGTGGATCCGGAGATAGTCATAAAGCCTACCCGGGGGCAGATTGATGACCTTATATCGGAGATTAAAGAGAGGATAAAAAAGAATGAAAGGGTGCTGGTTACTACCCTTACCAAGAGGATGGCCGAGGATCTGGCTGATTACCTGGCCAGCCAGGATATAAAGGTAAGGTATCTACATTCCACTATTGATACCATTGAGAGGATAGAGATACTGAGGGGTTTAAGGAGCAGGGAGTTTGATGTGCTGGTAGGGATAAATTTGCTGAGGGAAGGGCTGGATTTACCGGAGGTTTCGCTGGTGGCTATCCTGGATGCAGACAAGGAAGGGTTTCTACGCTCAGAGATATCCCTGATACAGACTATTGGCAGGGCGGCCAGGAATGTAAACGGCAAAGTCATAATGTATGCGGATAAGTTTACCACTGCTTTGAGGAATGCGGTGGGGGAAACTGAAAGAAGAAGAAATATACAGATTGAGTATAATGAGAAACATGGTATCATACCTACCACCATAAGTAAGAATATAACTGATATACTGTATGCTGCCGGCATAAAGTCCAAGGGTAAAAAGGATGAATTCAAGGTGTCCCAGAAGAAGGCAAGCTACAGTGAAACCAGGCTTATGTCCATGGATCCGGAACAGATTGCCCATATACTGGGAGGGCTGGAGCAGGAAATGCATATTGCGGCCAGGGACAGGGAGTTTGAAAAGGCAGCGGTTATAAGGGACCAGATAAAAAGAATAAAGAAAATTACCAATATTGAGGTTTAGAAGTGAAATCAGAAATATATATAAAAGGTGCCAGGGAGCACAATTTAAAAAATATTAACCTGAGGTTGCCCCGGGACCGGTTTATAGTTTTTACCGGGGTAAGCGGATCGGGTAAATCTTCTCTGGCTTTTGATACCCTTTATGCTGAAGGACAGAGGAGGTATGTGGAATCTCTTTCTTCCTATGCCCGTCAGTTTCTGGGCCAGATGGATAAACCGGATGTGGATTTAATTGAAGGCCTCTCGCCTGCGGTTTCCATCAACCAGAAGGGGGTTTCCAAGAATCCCCGTTCCACGGTGGGCACCATAACTGAAATATATGATTATCTGAGGGTAATGTATGCCCAGATAGGAAAGCCCCATTGCTACAAGTGCGGGCGGCCGGTAGCCAGACAGACTGTGGACCAGATGGTGGAAAGGGTGCTTAAGCTGGAATCCGGAACCAAATTTCAGATTCTGTCTCCGGTGGTCAGGGGGCGTAAGGGTGAGTACCTTAAACTTTTTGAGAACATAAAAAAGGGCGGCTATATAAGGGTAAGAGTGGATGGACGAATCCATGAACTGGATGAAGATTTTTCTCCGGACCTGGACAAGAACATAAAGCATGATGTGGAAATAGTAATAGACAGGCTGAAAATGAAGGAGGGCATAAGGGCCCGCCTTACCGATGATATGGAAACCGCGGTCAGGGAGAGCGAGGGCCTGGCTTATGTGCATTTGCCGGATACGGATGAGCTTATGACTTTTTCCGAGAACTTTTCCTGTGTAGAGTGCGGGATAGATTTTGAGGAGTTTACTCCCAGGATGTTTTCTTTTAACAGCCCTTACGGGGCCTGTAAGGCTTGCAGCGGCCTGGGTATGAAGAAAGAGGTGGACCCCGGCCTTATAGTGGAACATCCTGATTTGAGTATAAATGATGGGGCCATACCTTTTATCAGCATGGGGTATTCCAATTATTACTCCCAGATCATGAAAACCCTGGCAGCAGAGTACAGTTTTGATCTTGATACCCCTTTCCAGGAACTGGGCCAGTCCATAAAGGATTTAATTTTGTACGGGGCTGACGGCCATAAAATGAGGATAAGTTACCGCAGCTTTAAAGGCAGGCGGAAATTCTATTATGTAAAATTTGAGGGTCTTGCCAATATGGTGGGCAAGAGGTACCTGGAAACAGATTCCGACCACCAGAGAAACAGGTTTGAGCAGCTAATGGTTGCCAGGCCCTGCAGCAGTTGTGGAGGCAAGAGACTGAGGCCGGAAATCCTGGCAGTAACCGTGGGGGGATTATCCATAGCTGATTTCTGTGAACTTACCATTGAACAGGAAATAGACTGGTTAAAACAATTAAAGCTCAGCCAGAGGGATATGCTTATTGGTAAAAGCATACTGAAGGAAGTAACAGAGAGGTTGAACTTTTTAAAGGATGTGGGCCTGGGTTACCTTACCCTGGCCAGAGAGGCCAGCACCCTGTCCGGGGGAGAGTCCCAGAGAATAAGGTTGGCTACCCAGATTGGTTCAGGACTGGTGGGTGTACTTTACATCCTGGATGAGCCCAGTATAGGGCTGCACCAGAGAGATAATGCCAAGCTTATAGAGGCACTCAAGCGGTTGAGGGATCTGGGAAATACCATCATAGTTATAGAGCATGACGAGGAAACCATAAGGCAGGCGGACCATATCGTGGATATAGGCCCCGGGGCGGGGGTGCACGGCGGCCATATAGTGTGCAGTGGCAGCCTTGAGGATATGTATGATTGTTCCCGGTCTATTACCGGAAAGTACCTGAAGGGAGAAAAAACTATCGGGCTGCCTTCCCGTAGAAGGAAGGGTAATGGCAGCCATTTGGCCGTTAAAGGGGCCAGGGAGCATAATCTGAAATCTATAGATGTAAGTGTACCTCTGGGCAAGTTTGTGGCGGTAACCGGGGTTTCCGGGTCGGGAAAGAGTACTCTGGTAAATGATATACTGTACCCTGCCCTGCATAATAAACTAAACCGCACCCATCACCAGACCGGTTATTATGACCGGCTGGAGGGTTACCAGGACCTGGATAAGGTTATAGTTATAGACCAGTCTCCCATTGGCAGGACACCGAGGTCCAATCCTGCTACCTATACCGGTGTGTTTACCTATGTCCGCCAGTTGTTTTCTAAAACGGTGGAAGCCAAAATGAAAGGATACAGCCAGGGACGGTTTTCCTTTAATTTAAAAGGAGGAAGATGTGAGGCCTGCAAGGGCGACGGGATGATAAAGATAGAGATGCATTTTCTTCCGGATATTTATGTACCCTGCGAGGTCTGCAAGGGAAAGAGGTATAACCGGGAAACCCTGGAGATTAAATACAAAGGGAAAAATATTGACCAGGTATTGAACATGACCATAGAAGAAGCCCTGGGCTTTTTTAAAAACATTCCCCGCATAGCCAATAAGCTGAAGGTAATAAATGATGTGGGACTTGGCTATATCCAGCTGGGCCAGTCGTCCACCACTCTTTCCGGCGGCGAAGCCCAGAGGGTTAAGCTGGCAACCGAGCTTTCCAAAAGGAGCACCGGCAGCACTCTGTATCTGCTGGACGAGCCAACTACCGGCCTGCATTTTGATGACATAAACAAGCTGTTAAAGGTTTTAAACCGGCTGGTGGATGCCGGAAATACGGTTCTGGTTATAGAGCACAACCTTGATGTTATTAAAAATGCTGACCATATTATTGATCTGGGGCCCGAGGGGGGAGATAAAGGCGGAAATATTGTGGCAGAGGGAAGCCCCGAACAGCTGGCATTACACCCTGATTCCTATACCGGTAGTTTCTTAAAAAAACATGTTAAGGACAATCTGGAAAAAACCAAAGTGTAGGCATGGAACACGGGAAATTAAAAAAAATTCTGGATATCCTTCCCCATAAACCTGGAGTTTATCTGTTTAAGGATGAGTCAGGCAAAATTATATATGTGGGTAAAGCCAAAGATATCAACAAACGGGTGAGGAGTTATTTTACCCATAAAAAGGATCAGGACCTTCCGGTTTCCAGGATTAATGTGTTTTTTCACCGGGTAAAAAAAATAGATTATATCGTTACGGATAATGAGGTGGAGGCTCTGGTACTGGAGAGCAGCCTCATCAAGAAAAACCACCCCCGTTACAATGTAGACTTAAAGGATGATAAATCTTATCCGTTTATGGTTATTACAGAAAATGAAAAGTACCCCCGCCTGTTTCTTACCCGCAACCGCAATATCAAAGGAGCCAGGTATTTTGGGCCCTATACCAATGTGCGCCCGGCCAGGAATGTTCTGGAAACCTTGAGGAAATCATTTAAGGTCAGGGACTGCAGGCAGCCCCGGCCGGGCAAAAACAACCAGGGGCCCTGCTTAAATTACCATATCAGCCTGTGTTCGGCTCCCTGCATAGGAAAGATAAGCGAAAAGGAATACCGCCAGAATATTGAGTACATAAGCATGTTTTTAAAAGGCAAGAGCAGCATAGTGGCAGACAGGGTATTAAAGGATATGGAAAGGCATGCTAAAAATCAGGAGTTTGAAAAAGCGGCAGAATTAAAAAATATACTGAACAATATCCAGAGCATATACCAGCAGCAGAAAATAATGCTCCAGTCAGGCAAGATATGGGATGTGCTGGGGGTATGCAAGCAGGGCGGCTCGGCTGCCATCAGTTTTTTTTCTTACAGGGACGGAGAGCTGGCGGTGGTAAACAATTTCCTTATAAGTAATACCCAGTATATGGGCTACAGTGATATAATTTCTGGTTTTATAACCAGGTATTATGAGGGCATCAACAATATGCCCGCGGTAATTTATGTCCCCCGGGACTTTGAGGGCATGGAGGCATTAATGGATTGGCTCAAGGGCCAGAAGGGAAAAAATATTGAGATAAAGGTTCCCCGGCGGGGAGAGAAGAAAAAGATTATGGATATGGCCAACCGTAATGCCCGGCTGTACATGGAGAAGAAGAAATTTGAAAAGGACAGCGGACACAGCAGGCTGTACAATGAACTGTTAAAGTTAAGGAAGGTGCTGGAACTCAGAAATATCCCCAGGCGTATGGAATGTTATGATATTTCCAACCTGGGCCAGAGTTTTGCTGTGGGCTCCATGGCGGTTTTTGTAGACGGCAGCCCGGTAAAGGAGAACTACCGGCATTTCAAGATCAGGGAGATAGGGGGCCAGGATGATTATGCCATGCTGGGGGAAGTGCTGGCCAGGAGGCTGGCTTATCTGGAACATGACCGGATGGATATAGAAAACAGTTTCTATATTGCTCCCGATATGATTATTATTGATGGCGGAAAAGGTCAGTATAACCGGGCCCTGGAGGTTTTAGAAAGGGAAAAAGCGGCAGGCATTGACCTTATCAGCATAGCTAAAAAAGAGGAGATAATTTTCAGCAGGAGTTACCCTGAAGGCATAAAGCTGGACCTGGACAGCCCCTATATGAGGATAATTACCAATATAAGGGATGAGGCCCATCATTTTGCGGTAAGCTACCATCGAAAACTGAGGGGAAAACATATGGTGTGGTCCATACTGGACGAAATCAAGGGAATAGGTCCCAGGAAGAAAAGGTATATTAACCAGCATGCCGGGTCCGTGGATGAACTCAGGGGATACTCGATAGAAAAGTTAATGAATATAAAGGGGATCAGTTACAGGGATGCCCTGAACATATATAATTATTTCCATAAATAATAAGAGAAGAAAGGTTTAGGTTTTGCTTAGATGGATTCTGGATTGGGTCATAATGACTTTTTCTATCGCGGTAACTTCCTATTTTTTACCCTTTGTGGCCATAATGGGCGACACCACCGGTGAAAAATTTAGGATAGCTTTTCTGGCAGGGCTTCTATTGGGTTTGCTGCATACTTTTATCAAACCTATTGTAAAGTTTCTGTCGCTGCCCATAAACATATTAACTCTGGGGTTATTCAATATTGTTATAAATGCTGGTATGCTATGGATTGTTGATTATTTCCTGAGCGGCCTGAAGGTTAATGGTTTCTGGGGTTATGTGGTCAGCTCGGTACTGATAAGCATAATAAGTATAATATTGACCAAGATAATTTATTATGAGAGAAAAAAAAGAGAATAAGGTAAATCTGATTATAATTACCGGCCTGTCCGGAGCCGGCAAGACCGAGGCCCTGAATTATTTTGAAGATGCCGGCTATTACTGTATTGACAACCTGCCGGCCAGCCTTCTGCTGAACCTCATTGACTTTTTTTCGGTGAGCCATAAAAGCATAAGCAATATAGCGGTGGCCATTGATTTAAGGAGCGGTTATTTCTTTGACCATATTCATAAGGCCTTAGAGCAGCTGAAGCAGAGGAATATAAGTTACAGAATACTGTTTCTGGAAGCTTCCAAAAGCGTGATTGTTAACCGGTACTCACTAACCAGAAGGAAGCATCCACTGGTAGAATACGGGGATATTGGTAAAGGGGTGGAGCAGGAAATAGAGAAGATGCATAAACTGAGGAAGAAGTCTGATTTAATTATTGATACCACCCTGCTCAGTGCCAAGGAACTGAGGATGGCCATAACCGAAAGGATGGTAACCGGGATCAAGAAGAGTGATCTGCTTCAGATATCGGTTATATCTTTTGGCTACAAATACGGTCTTCCTGATAACGTGGATATGGTTATGGATGTGAGGTTTCTGCCCAATCCTTTTTATGATGAAAATCTCAAGGATTTAAATGGGACCAATAAGCAGGTTATAGACTTTGTGTTGTCCCGAAATGAAACCAAAAGGTTTTTGAGAATGCTTGAAAAGATGCTTGATTTTCTTATCCCCAACTATATTGAGGAAGGTAAAAGTTACCTGGGCATAGGCATAGGATGCAGCGGAGGCAAACACCGGTCGGTGGTTCTTTCAGAAAAGATTTCTGATTATTTAAGGATTAAGGGATATTCGGTTAAAATAACCCATAAGGATATAGGCCGGGGATAGCTGGGTTAAATATAAATTATTTCTTATTGGAGGGTATATATTATATAATAACCTAAATTGTTCTTTTAAATTTAGTGCAATTTTGTTAGAATCTCTTAATTTGTAATTTTAAGTGAAAAAAGACAGTGTAAATATTGACCAAGGGAGGAACTAATGGCAATAAAAGTAGGTATTAATGGTTTTGGAAGAATAGGAAGACAGACCTTGAGGGCAGCTCTTAAATATGATAAGGGCGAAGGGTTTGATTTTGTAGCTATCAATGATTTAACTGATGCTAAAACTCTGGCCCATCTTTTAAAATATGATTCTGTATACGGCATTCTGGATAAGGATATTAGAGTAGAGGGCGACAGCATTGTAGTGGGAGATGACAGGATAAAGGTCATGTCTATAAAGGATCCCGCAGAGATACCCTGGGGTGATCTGGGGGTAGAGGTAGTGCTGGAAGCTACCGGTATATTCAGAACCAGGGAACAGGCACAGAAACACCTGGATGCTGGAGCTAAAAAAGTTATAGTGTCTGCGCCCATGAAAGGCGATGGCGCCGATATTACTCTGGTACTGGGTGTAAATGATGAAAAGTATGATAAGAACCAGCACAACATTATAAGTAATGCTTCCTGTACCACCAACGGGCTTG
>JAIOXO010000022.1 GCA_022396035.1 Actinomycetes bacterium
TATAGGCTACCTTATCTAAATCCTTTAATCTTTTTAAGGCCAGGTTTCCGATTTCTTTGGAGCTGATTTCATTGGAATCCATATTCCTTATTTCAGATTCCAGGTCATCCACCATTTTTTCCAGAGTATTTATGGATATGTTTCTTTTGGTGCAGGCCCTTATAACACCGCTTAAAACCTTGTTACGGTCAAATGGCTGCCTGGTGCCGTCAGATTTTATTACCGCAATAGGCTGGTTTTCATATCTTTCATAGGTGGTAAACCTTTTACCGCATTGTTCACACAGCCTTCTTCTCCTTACGCTGTCCCTGGATTCAGTTACCCTGGAATCAATTACTCTGGTATCAGGATTAGGGCAAAATGGGCATTTCACTTTTTAACTTCCTCCTTAAAAAAGGTCTAAATATTTTTTTCGGTACTGGACGTATATCTCTTCTGGCCCGGGTAAAATAAGAATTAGTCAAATTCCAGCTCTTAATACTATATACCAATGTAGCCAGAATGCAAAAAATAGCCAGCTACAGGGGAAGGGGAGCAACCAACAGAGTCTCTCCCGGGAAATAGAAACACCTCTGCCTCCCTTAAAATCGGAACAGGTTACCCAGTTATGGCCTATCATGGCCATAATTACAGCCAGCAGGGGAATAAGGGAAGTGAAGAGTAGCGGGGCAGCAATAAAAGCCATTAGGGCGCCTTTGCCCAAACCAGCTGCCAGAATCAAAATCCCTGCCAATTTTTCCACTATGGAGAAGGTGTTCATCCCACCTATATTCCTGCTTCCTGCATACCTTATATCTATTTTCTTTATTTTGCCTGCAATAAATGCAGATGGAAATAATCCTAGAAATATTAAATAGTTAATAAAAGCAGCCTATTTAAACAAGGGTTATCTGACAGTAATCTTTCCCTTTTTTGCTCTTAATTATACATTTTTCAAGAATAAAATGTTAGAATCATATTTTAATTCTTTAATATATTTTTAATTCAATGGTTAAAAAGAATTTACTGGTAGACATAACCATATATATCTCTTTTATATTTCTTGGGTTGTACCTTTCTGTATTCCAGAGGTCGTTGGAGGACATTGGAAATTACTATAATATGGCCTCAGCTTTACAGGGGATTCTTATTACCAGCCATTTCACGGGGTTACTTATAATGCCTCTGGTAGCAGGGGAAATTTCTGACAAATACGGCCGTAAAATGGTTTCCTGCCTGGGTTATTTTTTCTTCTTTGCAGGCTTAATTACCATGCTTATTACTACCAATATTTATGTTTATGTGTTTGCTGTATTTCTAATAGGCGGCGGATTCGGAATAATAGAAGTGCTTATGACCACCTTACTGGTGGATCTTAACCCTAAAAAAGGAAGCATGGTTATTAATGTAAGCCAGGCCTTCTTTGTAATAGGTACGGCCAGTGGCCCATTGCTGGTGAGCCTGTTTCTATCCAAGGGCTATGACTGGAGGCATCTCTATGCTATCTTTGCAGGTATTTCTTTGATATACCTGCTGTATTTTTCCATGCTGAGTTTTAAAAAAGATGCTTATTCTGAAGCCAAGCTGAAGGGCATACTGGTATTGAGATTGTTAAAAGAACCGCTGATGGTTCTGTTTGCTTTAAGCATCTTGCTGTATGTGGGTATGGAGCAGGGGGTAAGTTTTTATATAAATACCTATATAAAATCCATGACTTCGTCTGAATTAGTTGCCAGCTTAGCTCTTTCAGGTTTCTGGGGCTTTATGATAGTGGGTAGAGTTGCCAGCAGCTATATTAGTAGAAAGATTAATCCCAAAAAGATGATTATTGTACTGGCAGGTTTTGCCGGCCTGTCTTTAATGTTAATAGTATTTAGCAGAAATTATTTCTTGGCTGCGATAGGGTTTTCTGTGCTGGGTTTGGGGTTGTCAGGTATCTGGCCTTTATTGGTCTATTCTGCTTCTGCATCTTTTCCCAGATTTGCTGGTACCACTATTGGAATAATGATGGCCTTCAGTGCAGCGGGAGGGATGATTATACCCTTTATCTCTAATGCTATTGGCTCTTTCTGGGGGGCAAATGCAAGAATTGCCAGCTTTTTGGTCCCAACGGTTATAATTATATTATTTCAGGCAATTATTCTGAAAAAAGGAATTAAGCCCAGAGAACAAAGTTAGGTTTGTAACTGATATTGGTATTTATACAGCTTATAGTAGATCCCCCTGGCTTTCAGGAGGCTGGAATGGGTACCCTTTTCAATTATCTTTCCATGGGACAGCACCAGTATTTTATCTACATTTTTTATAGTGGACAGGCGGTGGGCAATAATTATAGTAGTCCTGCCGGCCATTACCTTATTTAGGGCGTCCTGGATCAATGCTTCTATCTCCGAGTCAATACTGGAAGTAGCCTCATCCAGAACCAATAGAACCTGGGGGTTAAAAACTATAGCCCGGGCAAAAGCTATTAGCTGCCTCTGGCCTACTGACAGTATTTTACCCCTTTCCTTTATTTCCTGATCATACTTTAGAGGGAGTTTCTGTATAAATTTATGGGCATTTACATACCTGGCAGCCTCTATAACCTGCTGTTTGGAAATAGAAGAATCACCCAGCCTTATATTATCCAGGATAGTACCGGAGAATAGAAATACATCCTGCATTACTATTCCTATATGTTTTCTTAAATGGTTAAGCTCATACTTTCTTATATCTATGCCATCCAGAAAAATATGGCCCTTTTGTATCTCATAGAAGCGGTTAAGAATATTTATAATAGAGGTCTTGCCGGAACCGGTAGCCCCCACAAAAGCTATACTCTGACTGCTTTCCAGTTCAAAGTTTATATCTTTTAATACATATTCATTCTGGTGGTAAGAAAACCAGACATGGTCAAACCTTATATCTCCCTTCACCTCCTCCACTATTACCGGATTTTCAGGGGAGGTAATAGTGGGTTTGGTATCAAGGACCTTGAAAATTCTTTCCGATGCGGCTATGGCTTCCTGCAATATTCCAAATTTTTCACTCAGGTCGCTTATGGGATGAAAGAATTTCTCAATATATTGTATAAAGGCCACCAGGGTTCCAAAAGTCAGTATCCCGCTTATAACCTGTCCCCCTCCATACCAGATTATCAGGGCTATGGCCAGGCTGCTTATGAGGGTAACTATGGGGAAGAATACCGCATAATAGAATACGGTTTTAAGATAAGCATTGAGATATCCGGTATTAAGAGACTCAAATTCCTGGTTGCTTCTGTCCTCCCTGGCAAATATTTTGATGGTATTTATACCTGAGACTGCTTCCTGCAGGTAGGAATTAATAGCCGATATCTTGGTTCTGATAATCCTGAAAGTAACCCTTACCTTGGCCCTGAATATAAAGGTAGCTATAGCCAGAAGGATGAGCACTGAAAAGGTAATAAGGGCAAGCTTGAGATTCAGGGTTACCATGATAACCATTATTCCCACAATCATGAATATATCGCCGAATAGGGTAACTATTCCCGAAGACAGCATTTCGTTCAGGGTTTGTACATCGGTAGTTACCCTGGTCATAATTTTGCCCACCGGATTCCGGTCAAAAAAGGACATGGGCATTTTATGAATATGGGTAAAAATATCCATTCTCATATCATACATAATTTTCTGGCCCAGTAGTTCAGTCAGGTACTGCTGGAAATAGCGGAATGCAAATTCTGCCAGTATGACTGCCCCGAATAAAAATACAATATATATAAAGCCGTCCAGTCTTCCCGGGGCGATATAATTATCTATAGCAACTTTTATCAGGTAAGGTCCCAGAATTTCCAAACCGGCGGTAAGCAGCAGTAAAAATACAGTAAAAGAGAGCAGCAATTTATAAGGTTTTAAATAAGACAGCAGCTTCCTGACCGTTTTTTTATCTAAACCCTTTTCCTGAAAGCCATTAATGATCATATCTCTTCCTCCAGTTCTTCTGACAGCTGTTGCCTGTAATAGAGTTTCTGGTATATTCCACAGCTTTTAAGCAGGCTTAGATGGGTTCCTCTTTCCACTATCCTGCCTTCATCCATAACCAGTATAAGGTCTGAATCTTTAATAGTAGATATCCGGTGGGAAACTATGATGGCAGTTATACTCCTGGTTCTGGCTTTGAGGTTGGCAAGTATCAGTTCTTCAGTATGGGTATCTATACTGGAAAATGAATCATCAAGTATAAGAATGGAGGGATCAGCAGCCAGAGCCCTGGCAATGGCCAGCCTCTGCTTCTGTCCCCCGGATAGAGTTATACCCCTTTCCCCGATAACTGTATCATACTTTTTTTCAAACCCCATTATTTCCTGGTGCAGGGAAGCGGTTCTGGCTGATTCTTCTACTAACTGATCCAGCTGGCCGGGTGGCATCTTGGATCTTTGGCTCAGTCCAAATAGTATGTTTTCCCTAATGGACTTGGAAAAAAGGAATGGCTCCTGGGTCACATAACCTATGCTGGTTCTAAGCTGTTCCAAATCTATCTTCTTTATATCGTGGCCATCTAAAAGTATCTGGCCCTTCTGGGGATCGTATAATCTCACTATTAGGTTAAGCAGGCTGGACTTAGCGCTGCCGGTAAAACCCACAATGGCTACCTGCATTCTTTCTTTGAGGGCAAAATTAATATCCTGCAGGACCCATTGGTCATTGGGCCGGGCGGATAGCAGCTTGCTGTCCATGATGTTTTCTTTAATATAGTCATCATATCCCTGTTCATTTTCATACTTAAAGTATACCTGCCTGAACTCGATATTACCTTTAATCCTGTTGATCTTTACCGGATGGGAAGAGGTCTTTATTTTAGGCTTAATATTAAGCACCCTGTTTATTCTTTTCATGGATACCGAGCCCCGCTGCACCAGATTTATGACCCAGCCCAGGGATATAAGGGGCCAGGTAATGGAGCCTATATAAGCTGAGAACTGTACAAACTGGCCCAAAGTAAGGGTTTGACCTATAACCTGCCTTCCCCCTACCAGCAGGACTACCATGGTGCCAACGCCCCCGATAAAAATCATGGCCGGCCAGAAAGCAGATCTTATTTTGGCCAGGGACATATTCCGCTGGATATATTCCTGGTTCAGGCCGGAAAACACTTCTTTTTCTTGGTCCTGCCGGGTAAAGGATTTAACCACCTTTATGCCGGCAATGCTTTCCTGGGTTCTGGCGGAAAGGGCAGCATACTGTTCCTGTGAAGCCCTGAACCGGATATAAAGCATGGAGCTTAATTTGCTAACCAGAAGCGGCAGTATGGGGATGGCTATCATAGAGTACAGGGACAGCTTAACATTGATAGAAAACATTACCGCCAGCGTAGAGACAAATACAAATACAGTATTGAATAAATTAAGGATACCCGGTCCCAGAAAATTCCTTACTGCGTCCAGGTCATTGGTAGCCAGAGCCATAATGCTTCCGGTCCTGGTATTGGTGAAAAAAGATGAATGAATTCTCTGGATATGGGCAAAAAAATCAGTTCTTATTGAGTACTCTATCTGCCTGGAAATCCCCACCAGCAATTTTCTCATGTAAAATCTGAAAATTCCCTGCAGGCAGGCTACGGTTAGCAGCAGAGCTGCATAAGTTAAAAGGTTTGCTGACTGGGGCCGGTAACGTATATCGTCAATGGCCATCCTGAGTATCCAGGGGATAAGCAATGCCAGAAGGTCAGTAAACAGTATAAACAATAGACTGGCGGTAAATCTTCTTTTATGGGGCTTAAAATATTTTTTCAGGGTAAATAACTCTTTTATCTTTAATCCTTTTTAAAATTTCAATAGTGGATTCTATAATTATAGGTATAGCAGATAAAATAGCAAAAAAAGAATAATTAATATATAATAGTAAAAACATTTTTCGGTTAAAGTGAAAAAAATATTTTGCATTTTAATAAAAATACTTTATAATAGCATCAACAGGTTATTTATGGTTAGTTAAACTAATGCTAACTAATAGGGTCGGTGAAGAAATTGTTTAGTGAAGAGGATAAAAGTTATCCAATAGAATTAGTTGCAGAATTTTTAGGGGTAAACAGCAGGACGCTGTATTACTATGAGAAGTTTGCATTAGTTTGCCCTTTAAGAAGGGGTAGAAAGAGGTATTACTCTAAAGAAGATATAAAATGGCTGGAGTATGTTAGGGAAATGATGTATGAGCAGGGCATGAACCTGCGTTCAATTATTGTGCTTATTAGAAGAAGGGACCAGGTAATTATGAATAAATGCCCTGATGATGTAGTGGAATGTTTTAAAAATTATTTAGTAAAAAAGACCGATTGGTAAAAATTATATTAAGAAAGGGAAGGTAGATATACATGGCTAAAGCAGTAGGAATTGACTTAGGAACAACCAATTCATGTATAGCAGTAATGGAAGGTGGAAAACCCACCGTAATAACCAATAGCGAAGGCGGTAGGACTACTCCTTCGGTAGTGGGCATAACCAAGAAGGGGGAAAGGCTGGTAGGACAGCTGGCCAAGAGGCAGGCAGCCTTGAATCCCGAGAATACCATCTACTCCATTAAAAGGTTTATTGGACGAAAGTATGATGAAGTAGAAAGTGAAAGGAAAATAGTATCCTATAATGTAAGCAAGGGACGAAACAACCTCGCTGAGGTAAAGATGGGGGATAAAAATTATACCCCTGAAGAGGTTTCGGCAATGATCTTACAAAAACTTAAAAAGGATGCTGAAAGTTATCTGGGCGGGGAGGTTAAGGATGCAGTGATAACTGTACCTGCATATTTTAATGATGCCCAGAGGCAGGCCACTAAAAATGCGGGCAAGATTGCAGGGCTTAATGTATTAAGGATTATAAATGAGCCCAC
This sequence comes from Actinomycetes bacterium, assembly GCA_022396035.1. Taxonomy (NCBI): domain Bacteria; kingdom Bacillati; phylum Actinomycetota; class Actinomycetes; species Actinomycetes bacterium. The sequence continues at coordinate 6,822 of JAIOXO010000022.1, forward strand.
AGCAGCTTCACTGGCTTATGGCCTGGACAAGAAGAAAGATGAAAATATCCTGGTATTTGACCTTGGCGGCGGTACCTTTGACGTATCGGTACTGGAGGTAGGAGAAGGTGTATTTGAGGTTAAATCCAGCCATGGAGACATGCATCTGGGTGGAGACGACTATGATGATAGGATCATGAATTATGTGGCTGATGAGTTCAAAAAAGAGCAGGGCATAGATTTAAGGAAAGACAGGCAATCGCTACAGAGGCTTATAGAGGCATCAGAGAAAGCCAAGGTTGAACTGTCAAGTGTCACCGAGACTACCATAAGTCTGCCCTTTATAACTGCAGACGCCAATGGGCCCAAGCACCTGGAAACCAAATTAACCAGAGCTAAGTTTGAACAGCTGACATCAGATTTAACTGAAAGATGTAAAGTGCCTTTAGAGAAGGCCTTAAAGGATTCAGGGCTCAAATCAGAAGAAATTGATGAAGTAATTTTAGTAGGTGGCTCAACCAGGATGCCGGTAATTCAGCAGCTGGTAAAAGAATATACTGGAAAAGACCCCAATAAGGGAGTAAACCCTGATGAAGTGGTGGCTGTAGGCGCAGCTATACAGGCAGGGGTGCTGAAAGGTGATGTTAAGGATGTAGTCCTTCTGGATGTTACTCCTCTTTCCCTGGGTATAGAAACCCTGGGCGGGGTATTTACCAAGCTTATTGAGAGAAATACTACTATACCCACCAAAAAGAGCGAGATATTTACTACTGCGGCTGATAACCAGACCAGTGTGGATATACATGCGCTGCAGGGTGAAAGAGAAATGGCCAGAGACAATAAGACCATTGGCCGGTTCAGGCTGGATGGAATACCGCCGGCACCCAGGGGTGTGCCCCAGATAGAGGTTACTTTTGATATTGATGCCAATGGCATAGTTAACATTTCGGCTAAAGATACAGCTACCGGCAAGGAGCAAAAGATTACCATTACTGCTACCTCTCATCTGTCTGAAGATGAGATAGACAGGATGGTTAATGAAGCCAAGGATCATGCAGATGAAGATAAGAAAAAAAGAGACCTTATAGATGCAAGGAATAATGCGGATAATCTGGCTTATTCCTCAGAGAAGCTGTTAAAAGACCTGGGAGACAAAGTATCTGGTGATATGAAGTCCAATATAGAAGACCAGATAAAAAATGTGAGAAAAGCTTCTGAGGGTGAAGACTTAAGCCAGATAAAAGCTGAAACTGAAAAACTGCAGAATATGCAGAGCGAGCTTAGCCAGAAACTGTATTCACAGGCCGGAGCAGGCCAGCAGGCAGGTCCTGGCGCAGAAGGACAGCAGGCCGGAGGCGGCCAGGCTGGAGAAAGTCAGGAAAGCCAGGATGATGATGTTATAGATGCAGAGTTTGAGGCTAAGGACGAAGATAAGTAATTCTTTACGAAGGGGGGATTATTATGCCAATAGTAAGATGGGATCCATTCAGTGACTTGGTACAACTTAGAGACGAAATAGGAAGATGGTTTGAAGGAGTCGAGAAGCCCAGAGAAAAGCAGTCAGCTGTATGGGCTCCAGAAGTTGATATCAAAGAGACTGAAAAAGAGGTAACCATAACTGCAGACCTTCCTGGTATGAAGATGGAAGATATTGAGGTATCTGTGGATGAAGGCCAGCTGGTTGTAAAAGGCGAGAGAAAGCTGGAGAAAAAAGAGGAAGAGAAAGACTATATCAGAGTAGAAAGAAGCTATGGTTCATTTTACAGGTCCTTTAATATCGGGGTACCGGTTAAGGAAGACCAGATAAAGGCTTCATACAAGGACGGAGTACTGGAAGTAGTCTTACCCAAAGCAGAGGCTAAGAAACCCAAGAAGATTGCTATCAGTGGAAAATAAGCTTCTGCAGATATAACTGAAATAAGACAATATACCGCCCATAGCTTATCCAAGCTGTGGGCTGGTATTATTATAAAAAGATATACAGGTGATTATTTATGGTTGAATACAAGGATTATTACAAAGTACTGGGAGTCAGTAAAAGTGCCAGCCAGGATGAAATAAAAAAGGCTTACCGGAAGCTGGCCAGAAAATATCATCCTGACGCTAATGCCGATAATCCCCAGGCTGAAGAAAAATTTAAGGAGATAGGCGAAGCCTATGAAGTCCTGAAAAAACCTGAAAAGAGAAAGAAATATGATCAGCTGGGTGCCAACTGGAAACAATACCAGAATGCAGGATGGCCAGGAGGCGGTCAGAGGACTGGCCAGAAGACTTATGATTTCGGGGGAAGCGGCTTCAATTTTGGCGATATGGGGGGAGGTTTTTCTGATTTCTTTGAGATGTTTTTCGGAAATCAGGCTTCCGATTTTGGTGGCTATAACTCTGGCTTTAGAGGCAGAAGAGGAGCCCAGACTGCCCAGGCCAAGGGCCAGGATATGCAGTCAACTATAAATATTACTTTAAAAGAAGCCTATTTTGGAACTACCAGATCCATAAGGCTTCAAAAGCAGGGTAAATCAAGAACAGTTAGCGTAAAGATACCCAAAGGAATAAAAGATGGAGGCAAGATAAGGGTTACTGGAGAGGGCGGCCCCGGCCAGGGTCAGGGTCCCAGTGGAGACCTTTATTTAATTGTAAATATATCCGACCATCCTTTCTACAAAAGGAAGGGTGCCGACCTGCACTGTGAAGTGCCGGTAAGCATTAAAGAAGCCCTCTACGGGGCAAAAATTGATATACCTACCTTTGATGGCAAGGTACTGGTCAATTTGCCTCCCAAAACCCAGAGCGGGAAAGTTCTGAGGTTAAAAGGCAAGGGTATGCCCAAATTAAAGGGTGAAGGTAATGGGGATCTGTACGCGAAGATAAAGATTATGTTGCCTGAAAACCTTACCAAGGAACAGAAGAAATACCTGGATGACTTCGCTGAATCTTACAGCGAAAATCCCAGATCCAGGGTGATAGTTTAAATGAGGTGGTTTAAATGCAAGTAGATAAATTTACTATAAAGGCACAAGAAGCATTATCCAGAGCACAGAGGCTAGCTTCCGAAAACGGGCATCAGGCTATTGAAGATGTGCACCTGATGAGTGCTTTGCTTGATGATAAGGAAAGCATAATATTCCCTATTTTAAAAAAACTGGAAGCTGATGCGGATAAGTTATCACAGGAACTTGCCAGAGAAATCTCAAAGCAGCCCCAGGTAAGCGGTGGTGGAGACCAGATATACATGGGTTCCGGTTTAAACCAGATACTTAATACTGCTTTCAAGGAAGCGGAAAGTCTAAAAGATGACTATGTTAGCACCGAGCATATACTTATTGCTATGGCTAACAGCGGCGGTCCAGTGGGGAAAATGCTGACTTCAATGGGTGTAACCAAAGACAGAATATACCAGATATTAGTAGAAATAAGGGGTAACCAGAGAGTTACCGATCAGAATCCTGAAGAAAAATACCAGGCTCTTTCCAGATATGGAAAAGACATAACCGAGCTGGCCAGGAAAGGTAAGCTGGATCCGGTTATAGGAAGAGATGATGAAATAAGAAGAGTGATGCAGGTGCTTTCCAGAAGGACCAAAAACAACCCTGTACTTATCGGTGACCCGGGAGTGGGTAAAACGGCTATAGTGGAAGGCCTGGCCCAGAGAATAGTGTCCAGGGATGTGCCCGAAGGATTAAAGGATAAGAAAGTGATCTCCCTGGATATGGGTTCCATAATTGCCGGAGCCAAATATCGTGGAGAGTTTGAAGACAGATTGAAAGCGGTACTTAAAGAAGTCTCTAAATCAGAAGGCAATATAATAATGTTTTTAGACGAGCTCCATACGGTGGTAGGAGCCGGCGCAGCAGAGGGAGCCGTGGATGCTTCCAACATGCTGAAGCCTATGCTGGCCCGGGGAGAACTTCATGCTATCGGGGCTACTACTTTGGATGAGTATCGTAAATATATAGAAAAGGATGCAGCGTTGGAGCGAAGGTTCCAGCCGGTCCTTATAAATGAACCCAGCGTGGAAGACACCATTGCTATCCTTAGGGGAGTCAGGGAAAAGTATGAGGTTCATCATGGAGTACGAATACAGGATGCTGCCCTGATATCGGCGGCAGTGCTCTCTGACCGTTATATATCAGACCGGTTTTTGCCGGATAAAGCTATAGACCTGGTAGACGAGGCTGCTTCCAGGCTTAGAATTGAGATAGACAGCATGCCTACTGAAATAGATGAAATAGAAAGAAGGATAAAGCAGCTAGAGATAGAAGAACAGGCTTTAAATAAAGAAAAAGATAAAGCTTCCAGCCAGAGACTGGAAAAAGTTTCCCGTGAACTCTCTGACTTAAGGGAAAAAAGCAACAGCATGAAGGCTCACTGGCAGCAGGAAAAAGAGATAATTGGTGCTATCAGGCAATTGAAGGAAGAAATAGATAGGGCCAAGACTGAAGCTGAGCAAGCAGAGAGGGATGCTGACCTGGGAAAGGCGGCAGAGTTGAGGTATGGAAAACTTATGGACCTGGAGAAAAAACTAAAGGAGCAGAACGAAAAACTGGCCCAGCTGCAACAGGACCAGAAGATGTTGAAGGAAGAAGTGGATGAAGAAGATATAGCAGAAACGGTGTCCAAGTGGACGGGAATACCGGTTTCCAGGTTGATGGAAGCAGAGATTGAGAAATTACTGAATATGGAAGAAAGACTTAAGAAGAGAGTGGTTGGCCAGGATAAAGCGGTTACTTCTCTATCCAATGCTATACGTAGAGCCAGGGCGGGGTTGCAGGACCCCAACCGGCCCATTGGTTCTTTTATATTTCTGGGACCAACCGGGGTGGGTAAAACCGAGTTGAGCAAGGCTTTAGCCCAATTTCTTTTTGATGATGAAAGGGCTATGGTCAGGCTGGATATGTCAGAGTATATGGAAAAACATACCGTGTCCAGGCTGATAGGAGCACCGCCAGGATATGTAGGTTATGAGGAAGGCGGGTATCTTACGGAAGCGGTTAGAAGAAAACCCTATAGCGTTATATTGCTGGATGAAATAGAAAAGGCACATAATGATGTATTCAATATATTGCTGCAGATCATGGAAGACGGCCGGCTGACAGACGGGCATGGAAGGACTGTTGATTTCAAGCATACGGTTATAATTATGACCTCTAATATTGGCAGTCAGTGGATTACCGAGCTGGGGCAGAAAGACGAACAGGAAATGGAAAATAGAGTCACTGAGGCTTTAAAAAATAATTTCAAGCCTGAGTTCCTGAACCGTGTAGATGATATTATAATATTCAACCGGCTGGATATAGAACAAATTAAACAAATCGTTGATATACAGATTGCCAATTTGAGCAAAATGCTTGAGGGTAAGAAGCTGAAAATAGAGGTAAGTGAAAAAGCCAAAGAGCTTCTGGCCAAAGAGGGATTTGATCCTGTCTATGGCGCCAGACCGCTGAAAAGGGTAATACAGAATGAGATACAGAATGTGCTTGCCCTGCAGTTGCTGGAAGGTAAGATAAAAGAAGGAAATAAGGTATCGGTAGGGATTACCGGGCCAGAAGGTAGAAAGTTAGCCTTTAAAGTAATAGAATAAAATAGCTATTGCATTTTAAAAAATTATGGTTATCATAATGCCCTTGTTGAAAAAATAGTAAAGAGGGCAATATAGATGCAAATAGCAATATGGACAATATCAATATTTTTGGCCATGGTTTTTTTGGTAAGCATGGGTACTTTAAGACTGGTTACCACGGTTAAGGGCAAAAAGGCTGTTTCAGCTATCATAGGATTCCTGGAAGCAGCTTTATCCATAACCGTGGTAGCTAAAATTATCCAGAATGCTTCCAATACTATCATGGTTTTATCCTATGCTGTCGGGTTTGCCATAGGCCTTTTTCTGGGTATGGTGATATCAGAAAAGTTATCCAGGGATATCTACAGCACCAATATAATGTCCAGAGAGAGCAGGGAAATAGGGCAGTTATTAAGAGAAAACGGCTTTGGGGTAACCTGCTATAATGATTCAGGTAGGGAAGGTAATTTAAGGATCCTGAATATTATAAGCAAGAGAGAGCACTTGCTCAAGTTAAAACAGCTAACTGGCAGTATGGACCAGAAGGCTTTTATAATAAGTCATACCCTTTCTGAATCCAGGGGAGGGTTTGGTAATTTGAGAAGCAGGGATATTTTGTTACTAAATAATGGCAGGAGTGATTAAGAAATGGAATTGCTAATATGGCTGCCTATTATCTTTATTGGCAGAGTTATAGATGTGGGTCTGGGAACCATACGGTTCAATATGATAATGAGAAAACGAAAAATATTTGCGGCAGTTATCGGTTTCATCGAAGTCATAATTTTTGTTGCGGTAATAGCCCGGGTGGTGCAGGATTTAAATAATATATATATGATACTGGCCTATGGCGGAGGTTTTGCAGTGGGTACACTGGTGGGGATAAAGATTTCTGAAAAGCTGTCCCGGGATCTGATCAGTACCAATATAATTTCCAAGACACACAGCCAGAAAATAGAGGATATGTTAAGGGAAGAGGGTTTTGGCGCTACCTGCTATAGGGGCACCGGTAAGGAAGGCAGAGTAAGAATTATAAATGTCATTTGCAGGGAATCAAACCTTTATCGCCTAAGCAGGCTGGTATACGGCGTAGATCCCCATGTATTTATGGTTAATCATACCCTGGAAGGATTCAGGGGAGGTTATGGTTACGGGCTTAAGGGTAAAAAATAGTTATTAGCTGTATTTATCTTTCAGAACAGGCTCTTCTTCCTGTTCGGGGGATTTAAACAAGTCTTCGGATTCAGATTCAAGTTTAAAAAATTCCTGTTCCAAAGCCTCATGGATTTCATCTATGATCTGTTTATAGGTTTTTTTATCAGCAAGGTCTTTTACGCTTTCCATAATATTGTCTGCCATGGGGTAGATAGGGTCTCCTACCATAATATTTATTTTTCTGAAAGTGTTATTTACCAGGGCAACTATTCCTTCTAACACTCTGTTCTTTCCCAGCCAGCTGTTTTTTGATAGCCCTCTGGCCTGGTTCTGTATATACAGGGGGATTATGGGAAGATTGGTCTTATAGCTTAAGTATGCCGCTCCCTTATCCATTTTAGTAAGTTTTCCCTCTTTATTCAGTTTTCCTTCAGGGAAAACCCCGTAAAAGAAAGCTTTTCCTTCATTTAGGGCAAAGAGTTCCTTAAAACTGTTAATATTTTTACTGAAATGCTTTTTAAAAATAGGTATACTGCCGGCAAACTTTCTCATAAAAAAGTTGGTAAATCTGAACCTGAAATTGTCGCTGTCGGCCAAAAAATATATCTTTTTCTTTACGGCAGCCAGTATTATTATAGGGTCCGCTCCGGTGGTATGGTTTATGGCCAGTATCGCCGGCCTGTCCCGGGGCAATCTCCAGTAATTAAATACCCTTATTCTTACCAGCTTTCTGTACAGGGATATAAAGAGGGTCCTGGGGAGGTTGTAAAAAAATTCACTTAGTTTGGCCGCCAACTTTTTCATAATACCTACCTTTGATTACAACCTTATTATACTTAAAAATACCCATGTTATGAAATAGAGGCCAGCACCTTTTCCATAGAACTGCAATGAGTACCCCTCCAGTACAGTTTATCACATTGGCGGCAGTACCAAAACCGGTTGTGGTTCCGGTAAACATAGGGGGGTATCCGGGGTTTAAAATCCTGTTTGCTTACTTTTTCAAGGCACTGGTTGCACCGGATGCAGCGGCAAAATTCAGCACTCAGGGTCAAACCTATAGTCCTTTTTAGCTGCTGAAGCTGTTTCCGGTAATCCTGGCTTTCTAAAACAATGCAGGCGGGTTGTTTTGCCTGGCAGATTTTACGGCTTGCAATCCGGGTATCCCTGGTTAAAATTATTCTTTCCTCCTGCTGGGCTCTGGCTATAAGGTCTGCATCTTCTATATTCCGGTAATACAGCACATTGTGGCCGGCGGCCCTTAAGTATCTGGATAATCTTCCCAGCATGGTGTCTGCTATAAACTTCATATCATTTAAGTGACAATGAATTAATCTGGGCTCCGATAAGCAGTATCAGGGATGAAATGTATACCCATAACAGAAATCCTATTATAGAACCAACTGAACCATAGGTCAGCTCAAAATTGGCAAACTGGTTTAGGTAAATTAAAAATATGTGCTTGGTAATTTCCCAGCCTGCAGCCCCAAACAGGGCTCCCTTGTATATGTTTTTAAAATTAATTCGCCGATTGGTACCAAAGAAATATATCAGGCAGAATATGGAAAAGTTAAAGGCCAGACTTACCACCAGAGATAGAGCTTTTATAAGGGTTTGCGAAATGTTTTCAGTAATGTTTATTAGATCGAATATGGTCTGTGCCAGATAAAATAGAACCGTAGAGGATAAAAAGGATAACAATATAAGAACAAAAACCATGGATATAATCAGTATGCCAAAGGCTTTTTGCTGCCAGAACTTTCTCTGGGATTCAGTGCTGTAGATCTTATTTAGGGCATACTGTACCGAATCAAAAACATAGGTGGTGGCCACCAGCAAAAAAACAATTCCTATAATACCTATGCTTCTTCTATTTTGAATGGTATTTTCTATATTGGATTCAGTGAAATTATAGATTATAGGGATTCTCTCCTGAATAAAATCAAGTATTGTAGTCTGGATGTTCAGGGTGTCAATTATAAAGCCAGTAAATGATATAAGAATCAGCATAAGCGGGAATATGGAGAACAGGAAATAGTAGGCAATAGAAGAAGCAAGCATCATGGTTCCATCGGAGATAAATTCATTAATCAGTTTTTTTATATACCTGGTTATCAGTATCCTTGTTTTGGCTAAGTTGGGCATGGTTTAGTACTTGGTTATCTCAATATCTTTAATGTTCTTAAGATTTTTTAAATCCCGGGAAACTTTAACTGAAAAGTTGGTGTCCCTGCTTTGTGCATTTAAAAGTATCTGGTAATCCTCGGCACTTACTCCTACTTTAAATACTCTTATATCTACTTTATCCGAGTAAGATTTAACTATTTTCTTTATCTCTTCGGTGCCTGGCAAACTGACGTCTGCAGTTATCTTTACTGCGTATATGGGGCTGGAGATATATCGGTCTTCAAAATATTTAATTAGAGTTAATATTATATAACCGAATATGGTTACCACCAGGGCTAAATAATACAGTTTTGCCCCCAGAGCCATTCCTGCTGCTGCCACTATCCATATGCTGGCTGCAGTGGTAACCCCCTTTACCAGAGGGCCTCTCCTGAATATGGCCCCTGCGCCTATGAATCCTATACCGGTAATTATTCCAGCCGCAATTCGGGTATGGTCAATATTGGTAAAGGAAAGGAAACCAAAATAAGATATCAGTGTAAACACAGTGGAACCCAGGCATACCAGGGAATGAGTTCTAAGCCCTGCCGGACGGTCTGCCCTTTCCCTCTGGAATCCAATAATTCCTCCAAATACTATTGCCAGCAGGCAGGGAATGAAAAAATCCAGCAGAAAGGGGACTATGCTGAAAGAAAATTCCTTACCCAAGCTGTTTAAAAAACTGTCAGTCATTTTTTTCCTTAGTCATTTTTTTAAAAATCAATGGTTTGACTGGAACCCTAAACTTTATATAATAACATGGTACATCAAGAGAGCAGGAACAGGCAATGACTGAAATAAAATTTTTTAAACAGCACCAACAGCAAATTAAGAGGAGATTAACCGGGCTAAAAGTTATATATACTGATCTTGACGGGACTCTTTTAAATGATAAAGGGAGTTTGCTAAAAGATAGCAATGGCCGTTTTTATCTGGGAGCAGTTGAGGGCATACATAAGCTGCAGCAGCGGGGAATTGATCTGGTACTGGTTTCTGGGAGGAATAAAACCCAGCTCAGATACAATGCCCAGATGATGGGCCTTAAAAATTATATTGCTGAGCTTGGCTCAGAACTGGTTTATGAATTGGGCAAAGAAGTAAGGGTTACTTTTGATGATAGCCATATTGATTATGATATAACCTATGGGGGCAAAGATCTAAAAAAGATCATCCGGCTTCTGAAGAAAAACTTTCCCCACAAGATTGAAGGGAAGATGGAATGGAGCAGATACCGCAGTTACAATGCCCTGTTTTTTGGAGAAATTGATCTGGCCAGGGCAAATCAGCTTCTACGGGAAAATGGTTATGGTAATCTTGCTCTGGTGGAGAATGGAAAATCAGGTTTGGTAGACCTTGATTTAGAGGTGAAAGATCTCTACATATATAATCTCATGCCCAGGGGAGTTAGCAAGGCAAAAGCTATTGCCCTGGACAAGAAGGTAAGAAAAATTGAGACTGGCCAGTGTATTGCTCTGGGGGACTCTCCCGCCGATATTGATATGGCCTCGGAAGTGGAATATTTTTTTCTTATGGGAGACAGCCTGAAAAAAGATGGCGATTTTATCCATAAGCTGGCCAAGTATGATAATATCCTGGTAACCAATGGAGAGATGAACCGGGGCTGGACAGAGGTAATAAGTTATTTGTTAGAATGAAAAGACAGTTTAATCCTGGGGGCAAATGCCTTATAATCACTATAAATCTATTCAGCCTATAAGGCTGTTGTTCGGGCTATAGTAAAGTTTGGCGGATTTTGGATACAGGGGTTGCAGGATAAAAAGGGTTTCAATACTGTTGACATAGAAATTTTACTATAGTAATATTTACGTTCGCTAATGGATTTAGTATTTGATGTTTGAAAAATAATAGTGGTTAGTGTAGCTATTAGCAAGTATTTGGGCCGTTAGCTCAGTTGGTAGAGCACCGGACTTTTAATCCGGGTGTCGAAGGTTCGAATCCTTCACGGCTCACCAAGTATGCGGTAATTGGCCCGTTCGTCTAGTGGACTAGGACACAAGATTTTCAATCTTGGAACAGGAGTTCAATTCTCCTACGGGCTACCAGGGGCGATTAGCTCAGCTGGGAGAGCACCTGCCTTACAAGCAGGGGGTCGCAGGTTCAAACCCTGCATCGCCCACCATAAAAAAAATTAAGCCAGAGTGGAGCTGTCGTCTAGTGGTTTAGGACACATGCCTGTCACGCATGAGATCGCGGGTTCGAATCCCGTCAGCTCCGCCATTTATTTATTAAATTGGCGTGGCGAGATAGCTCAGTTGGTAGAGCAGTAGACTGAAAATCTATGTGTCCGCAGTTCGATTCTGCGTCTCGCCACCAGTTTTCTTTCCTTTCCATCCATCCTGATGTGCTATAATTAATCTCAAATGTTAATTATGGTGGAGTAATGTTGGGAACTTATCAGATTCTTTCATTGGTTCTGGCATCCATCCTGTTGTTGGTGGTAATACTGCTTTTTGCATACAGGGCCAGGATTAAAAATACATATTTCAAAGTCCGAAAACAGACTTTAGCTGCTATCCCCCCAAAACAAATATTGGAACCTGGCCAGAGTTTGGAACTTGTAGAGGCTATTATTGAAAGCATATGGCATGGGATAATGGTTATTAATAACCGCCGGGAGATAATAAAGATAAATGAAAGCCTGGCCAATCTTTTTTATCTGGACCGCAGCCAGGTTTCAGGCGAAAAAACCATAAATGTATTTAACAATAACCGGCTTGAAAATTTAATTTCAGAGGCTTTCAGGCAGGGCAGTTCCCAGAAAGAGCAGATTGTATTTTACGGTGATGAGGAACTTTACCTGGATATGGAAGCTATTTCCATAAACCTTGAAAAGAAAACAAGGGTCAGGCAGGAGGGTTACCAGGGTAAAAAAATGCCCACCCACATGATCCTGCTGGCCAATAATAATACTCAGGAAATTGAATTCTCAAAGCTAAGAAGCCAGTTTGTGGCCAATGTCAGCCATGAGATGAGAACTCCTTTAACTTCGGTTAGGGGATATCTGGAGACTCTGGCAGAAGATGATTTAAGGGACACCGAAAGGGTTAAAAGCTACATTGTTAAAAGCCTTAAGGAAGTAGAGAGATTGAATTTCCTTATAGAAGATGTGCTTAACCTGTCCAGGATAGAGTACAAAAGGAATGTGCTGCTAAAAGAAGAAATAAATATAGAAGAAATAATTAAAGATACGGTAGCATCCCTCATTTATCTTGCCAGGCAGAACTCTACTGACATACATTTCAATTATAAGGGCAGCCCTGTAAAGTTTTTCACCGATGAACATCTTTTTCGCCAGCTGGTAAAAAACCTGGTGGAAAATTCAATTTTTCATTCCGGCAAAAATTCTCAGCTAAATATAAGTTTAAAGCAGGATAAAAAGGGAATAAATATGGAATTTACTGATAATGGCGCTGGTATTTCAAAGTCTGATTTGCCTTTTATATTCCAGCGTTTCTATAGGGGAAAGAGCCAATTTGGAGCCAGGAGGATAAGTTCGGGCCTGGGACTTTCCATCGTAAAGCACATAGTGGAGCTTCATAACGGCAGGATAAAGGTAGAAAGCACACCTGATGCTGAAACCAGCTTTAAAATTTTTTTGCCGGCCAGGCAGGGTTAGAATATAATAAATTCATCAGATAACAATAAATGTATATTCAATTATGCAAGAACTAATATACATAGTAGATGATGAGGCTAACATCTTGGAAATAGTTAGCTACAATCTGGAAAAGAATGGATTCAGGGTAAAATCTTTTAAGGAAGGCCAGGATCTGCTCAGGGCTTGGAGCCTAAAGGAGCCGGATCTTTTGATACTGGATCTTATGCTTCCGGATATGGATGGCCTGGATATATGCAGGACTATAAAAAAGGATAGCACGGTGCCCATTATAATTTTAAGTGCCAAAAGCGAGGAGCTGGATAAGGTGCTGGGCCTGGAGCTTGGTGCCGATGACTATATTATTAAGCCTTTTGGGGTAAAAGAGTTAGTGGCCAGGGTAAAGAGTGTACTCAGGAGAGCGGGTTCCGGAATGGCTGCCGGTTATATTAAGGGTGAGTATGAGTTTGGGGAAGTTAAGTTATCCATTGACGAGCAAAAGCATGAGATTTTCTTAAATGGAAAAAAAGTTAAGCTGAATCCCAAGGAATTCAGGCTGCTCTCTATACTGCTGCAGCAGAAAGACAACCTGGTTTCACGTCAGGATCTTATCGGAGAGGTATGGGGGCACGACTATTATGGTGATACCAGAACCCTGGATGTGCATATCAGAAGGATAAGGGAGAAAATGTCTGCAAAAAATTTTGGTAAGGATTATATTAAAACCGTTCACGGTTATGGCTATAAAATGGTTAGCAGCAAAGAAGGCAGATAGTTGAATCCAGTTAGATTTAATCTTTTTTTAATATTTTTTTAAGCATTTATTAACAACACTTTTTCTCTCTCTGGTAGAATTGAGGCAGTTATGAAAATAGTAAAGGAGAAAGCGTGAAAAAATACTTTAAACCTAGAACTAATATATGGGGGCTGTTAAGCTTGACCATAATATTATTATTAACTGCCACTGTAGTGTTTGCAGGCTGCTCATCTGAAGGAAGCACAACTGAAGAGGCAGATGCAGCTCAACCGACAGAGTCAACCACCCAGACCGAAAGCAGCGGAGGCCAGCTTGAAGGCCAGGAGCTGGTGCTATCCGGTTCCACTACTTTGCTGCAGGTCTCTGAAGCATGGGCTTCAGCTTTTATGGAAGAGTATGGCGGAAGCATAATTGTTAATGGCGGAGGATCCGGTGGCGGTATTGCAGATATGATAAACGGGTTAAATGATCTGGCCAATGCCTCCAGGCAGATAAAGGAAGAAGAAATTCAGGCAGCCAGAGATGCCGGTTATGATCCAGTGGAGCACACTGTTCTCTATGACGGGATTGCAGTAATAGTAAGCGACAATGTAACTGTAGACGATTTAACCATAGAGCAGCTTTCCAAAATATACAGGGCCGAGATAACCAACTGGAGTGAGGTTGGGGGCCCGGATGCACAAATAGTTATTACGGCCAGGGATACCAGCTCTGGCACCGGAGAGTATTTTTTGGAGGCGGTAGTTCAGATGGATAAAACTCTGGAAGAAGATTATTCGCCTAATGCATTAAGGCTTCAGTCCAATGCAGATATAGTGAATCAGGTAAAGGGAAATGATAATGCTATTGGCTATATAGGGTTAGGTTACCTGGAAGATAACCTGAAAGTGATAAAGATTGAAGCTGTAGCTCCTTCAGTAGATACGGTAAAAGATGGAACCTATCCCGTCTCCAGGGGTCTATATGTATACGCGCCCAGTTCGGATATAAGCAAGATAGCTCAGGCTTATATGGATTTTGTATTCAGTGAGCAGGGACAACAGATAGGTATGGAAGAAGGATTTGTACCCATAGATTAGTAAATATATCTTAGACCAGCAACAGGCTGCCCTAACTGCAGCCTGTTGCCGTATATGGAAAAATATAGAAAATTTATATACAATAACCCCAAATGACAAATTGGCAGGTTAAGTTAAGAAAAACAAAGAGCTTTGTGATAGGCAAATTAGTTTT
>JAIOXO010000023.1 GCA_022396035.1 Actinomycetes bacterium
CTGAATACCCTGATAAAAGATACGGATATAATACTTACCGGAGGCACCACCTTTTCCAGATACGGCTGTATTAAGAAATCAGACAAATACCTGATTATGGATATCTATGACCCCTACAATCTGGCGGTACTGGCTGAATACAAAAATGAGCCCATTGAAAAAAGGCTGAGTGTGCACAAGCTGGTACATTATAATTTAAATGAACAATTCTATTACGGGGACTTTTTTGTCTGTGCTTCAGAAAGGCAGAGGGATTTCTGGCTGGGTATGGCCGCGGCTCTGAACCGGGTAAATCCCTATACCTATAACCAGGATCCTACTTTAAAAAAGATGATGGATGTGGTTCCCTTCGGCCTGCCCTCTGAGAAACCCATGCACACCCGGCAGGTACTAAAAGGGGCAACCGAAGGCATAGGCCCTGATGATTTTGTGGTGCTGTGGGGCGGGGGAATCTATAACTGGTTTGATCCGGTAACCCTTATAAAAGCCATGGACCTGTTAAAAGAGAACAGACCGGATATAAAACTGTACTTCTTAGGCATAAAGCATCCCAATCCGGAGGTAAGGGAATTGCAGCTGGCTGACCACACTGTGGATATGGCTAAAAAGCTGGGGGTATATGAGAAGAATGTATTCTTTAATTTTGGCTGGGTTCCCTACCATGAGAGGCAGAACTATCTTCTGGAATCAGATGCAGGCATAATAACCCATCCCGAACAGATAGAAACCAGGTTCTCTTTTAGGACCAGGATGCTGGATTACCTGTGGGCGGGGCTGCCTATAATATCTACAGAGGGAGACAGCCTGAGCGAGCTTATCCAGAAAAATGGCCTGGGCCTGGTAGTAAAGCCTGAAAATCCCCGGGATGTTGCCAATGCCATAGAAAAGCTTGCCGATGATAAGCAGTTCTATAGCCAGTGCCAGAAAAACATAGCTGATATTGCTTCTGGTTACAGCTGGGATAAGGTATGCCAGCCCTTGATTGATTTCTGCCGGGATCCGGTATTCAGTGCAGTAAGAAAAAGGGTAGACGGCCAATCGGATACAGCATCTTCAGGCAAGAAGAGGGGCGGCGGTTATCTGGCCGGCAGGTTCCTGCATCATTTTTTCAAAAGCCCCAGGCAGAGCTTTAGATACCTTTCAAACTATATGCGCGGTAAATGAGTAGAGACTTATGGCCAGCAAAAAAGTAAAAACAATCCTTAAAATAATTAATGTAGTGGTAGTGGTAGGCTTTGGGATCTTCCTTATCTGGTACCTGCTGGACAAGGTGGAGATCGGCGCCATAAAACAGGCTTTCCTCAACATATACAAGCCCACCATGGTGTTGGGGCTTACCATGATGTTTTTTGACGGTTTCCTCAGGGGTTACCGTACCAAGATTCTCCTGGGATCAGAGAGGATAAGGATACTGGATCTTTTTTTTGTATCCCATATAAGGAATGCTTTCAATATGGTGCTTCCGGCCAGAACCGGGGAACTGTCCTATGTTTATGTGCTGAAACGGAAATTTAAATTTCCGGTAGAGATAGGCATGTCCACTCTGGCCGTAGCCCTGGTGTTTGACCTGGTAATTGTGTTTTCCCTGATTATCATCTCCATAATCATAGTGGGCATCAACCGGTATGCGGTATCCTCTACTACCGTAATAATGGTGGCTGCCGGGCTGTTAATTATTTCCCTGCTTATACTGTTTTTTTTATCAAAGATAGTGGGGTTGATAATACGATTTACAACATGGGTATTTTCCAAAACCCACTGGGACAGAATCAAATTTATAGACTACCTGTACAGCAAACTGGTAGGCATAAACCAGAATATCAAGGTAATACAGGGAAGAAAGATTTATACCAAAGTATATATTACCTCGGTGATTATCAGGCTGGTAAAGTTTTCCATATATTATTTTATGATACATTCACTGATGAAGCCCATGGGCTACGGGTTTGCCGAGCTTAATTACTGGGTAATATTTCTGGCCACCGCTGCCGCCGAGATTTCAGCGGTGCTGCCCACCCATGCCCTAGCCGGGCTGGGTACCTATGAATTTGCTTTTGTCTCGGTGCTTACCATGCTGGGCTTTCAGGAAAACATTGCCATTATAGTTGGTTTCAATTACCATATTATAAATCTGGTATTTACAGTTATGGTAGGCATATTGTCTATTATCATACTGGTTATGCCTTTTTATAAGATTAGAAAGATTAGTGCTGATGAGAATACTGATAACCGGTAGCAGGGGGCAACTGGGCAGCCAGCTTATAAGCCTGGGCGGATCAGAACATCAATTATACGGTTATGACTTGGATATGGATATAACCGATGCTGAGAAGGTACAAACCGAATTTGCCAGGGTAGAGCCCCAGGCAGTCATACATTGCGCTGCCTATACCGATGTAGACGGTTGTGAGGACAAGGTTCAGTTTACTTATGATGTAAACACCACCGGTACAGAGAACCTGGTAAGGGAAGCCAAAAAGTATGATGCGGATTTCTTATTTATATCCAGCGACTATGTATTTGACGGCAAAAAAGGTTCTTCCTACCTGGAGACCGACCAGCCTCATCCTATAAGTGTTTACGGGGATTCCAAGTACCGGGCAGAAAAGCTGGTAGCAGAAATTACTGACCGACACTATATAGTCAGGACTACCGGCATATACAGCATATACGGCAAAAACTTTGTAGATACAGTAATAAAAGCTGCCAGAAAAAAGAGCAGCCTCTCCATAGTAGATGACCAAATATGTACTCCCACTTTCAGCCTGGATCTGGCCCGGTGCGTATATGCGCTTATCGGAACCGGGGTTTATGGTATCTATCATGCTACCAATGGCGGACAGTGCTCCTGGTACCAGTTTACCCGGTATATGCTGGATATTATGGATATTGATACCAAGCTGGAGCCGGTAGCAAGCAGTAGTCTGACCCGCAAAGCCAGAAGGCCGGCTTATTCAGTATTGCAGAACTTTAATTTGGAAGAGAACCAGATATGCTTTATGCGTCCCTGGGAGGAGGCATTAAAGGATTTTTTGCTCAACCATTACCAAGCCAAACCCTAGAGTGATATGGCCAAGCTAAACAAAGCAGCATCTACTGCCATCAGGGTGGTTATAAGTGCTTCCCTTATAACTTTTTTAATTGTAAGGAACTGGGATAACTTCAAGATGATGGCCAATCATCTGGAGAGCATTAATATTGCTTTAATGGCGCTGGCCACCTTCCTGTATTTTCTGGGTATAGCCGGAATGGTATTCAGGTGGGGGATACTGCTGAGAGCCCAGCAGATGATTATCCACAGGGGATTTCTGCTGCAGTCGGTAATGATCGGTTTTTTTTATAATAATATTTTGCCCACCAGTGTAGGCGGTGATGCCTACCGGGTTTATGACATATATAAAAACAAGGGAGTCCCGGTAGACAGGACATTTTCTACAGTGGTGCTGGAAAGGTCCATGGGCACCATTACCGGGGCTATTTTTTTGGTATTTTCTTTCTTTTTCGGTATGTATGATATGGTAAGCTTCAATATGCTGTTAAGCCTGATAATTATACTGGCCCTGCTGATACTGCTGCTGGCTGTACTTATAAAGCCATACTTTTTTAAGATAGACAGGCTGTTTGAAAAGTTTGCTCTGTTAAGGAAGATCAGGCCCAAAGTGAAGTCCTTCAGGGACATACTGATAAGCTACAAAGACAAGAAGGCTTATCTGGGTGTATGTTTTGTATACAGCGTCATCATACAGATGTTTATAATCTTAAGCTACTGGCTGGTATCAGAATCGCTTACACTTAATATAGGTCTAAGTTCCTTTTTATTTATTGTCCCCTTTACCTCTATAGTAGCCAGCATACCCATAACCATTGGGGGCATAGGGTTAAGAGAGAATGCCCTGGCTTTTTTGGTGGCTACATTCGGGGCCAGTGAAAGCCAGGCTGCGCTGTTTTCATTTTTAATTTTGTTTATTATTCTATTTAACGCCCTGCTGGGCGGGTTGACTTATTTGGGGAAAAATGTATTTTTTAAGCCCAAAGGGGTTATCTGAATAAAAATTCCATATAGTTTTCCAGATAAAGGCCGATTCCTTCACTATACAGCGGACTCCCTACCAGTTTTAAAAATAATATGATGGAGAAAATAAAGATAAGGAAGAAAAACAGGTAGTATAATATTTTAAATAATACTGTTTTAAACATTTCTAATTTTCTGCTATTGTTATTAGGGTTATTATAATGGTAATGAATTTAAATGTATAGGTGATAAGGTGAGGGGTTTTTTAATATTTCTAAACATAGTGGTTTTGCTTTTTTTTCTGGTCATGTTTATATTTTTAGAGCCTTTGTTTCAGATCGTAGAAGATTACGTTACCCTGACCGCACTGCTTTCATCCTCTATTAAATTCTTCCTGGCTATAGTAATAGGATTCTGCATAGGCAACCTTACCCAGATTTTTACCAGTACTGCCTACCAGAGAACCCGCTGGGATATCAAAAGCTTTGTTCTCCTGTCTATCATCCCTGCTTTATTTCTAATAGCTATAAGTGTGGGTCCGGTAGTAAATATAATAACCCAGCTTCCGGTTATAAGGGGTAACTCTTCAGAGTTTCTTTATTACCTTATATCCTCCAGATACATATGGGTATTATGGGTAGGGGTTAACCTGGGGGCATCAATAAAATTTCCACAGGTCTACAGCCCCAAGAGGGCTAGAAATACCAAAATTCAATAAATAATTTTTCTATTCCATTTTAACCATTGATTTAATAGATAAGAGCAGCAGTAGTCATCTGCCGGTTAAGGAGTATATTATGACTCATGAGTGTTCTTATGTAATTCCATCCCCAACTATTCCAGAAATTTGTTATATGCTAAAAAGTAGATTTGGGAATTATGTAGAATTACAGTTCATACAACAGGTGGTTAACTCTGTATTTTACCTGGAGCCAGTAAACTATATGGATATAGTAAGGATAGGCTAGATACTTAACCATTATAGTGAAATGGATATCGGGTATGTGGATGCCGCTATCATTGCAATAGCTGAAAGGCTTAATATAAATAAATTAATAACTCTGGATAAAAAACACTTTTCGGTAGTTGCCCCTAAAAATTTTGAGAGATTTGATTTACTGGTCTAATTACTCCGGTATCTAATTCAATAGTGGAACAATATACCCAAGTGCTTCTTACTCAAACAGAAAGCAGGGATCCTTGTAATTGGCCCCAGGGTCATTGAATATATTGAATATCGAACCGTCTGCAAAGGAGTAAATATAAATCTGCTCCCTGCCGCTGGCATCAGAATCAAAACCAATATAATTACCGTCAGGAGAAAAAACAGGATGGGTATTGGTAGAACCATTGGCAGTAATCTGGGCCAGTATCTCTCCGGTTATATCCATTATATACACTTCGCCATTACTGCCCAGGTATTTGCTGAACACTATGGTTCTTCCATCAGGAGAAAAATCGGGAACCCTGTTTCTCTGCTGGTCTTTGGTAATATAATGGACGTTTTCCCCATTGTAATCCATGACCTTAATATCCTCCTTGGTGCCGGATTCAAACAGCACCAGGGGACGGTAAGGGTGCCCGGCGGGGTGCCAGTCATGGCTTTCAGTATTAAAGGTAAGCCTCTGGGGATTGCTGCCGTCCACACCTATACGGTAAACTTCCCATATATCGCCTTCCCTGGACTCATAGAACAAATACTGTCCGTCATGGGACCAGGCAGGATAAGCATTAAGGGTATTGCTGTCAGTTACCTGCCTTACTCCTGAACCATCGGTATTTATAATAAATACCTGCCACAGCCCGTTAACCTCTGAAGTAAAGGCAATCTGGCTTCCATCCGGAGAGACATTGGGATAAAGGTCGTCTTCCCCGTTATCGGTCAGCTGCCTTAAGTTACTGCCGTCCAGGTTGGATATATAGAGATCAAAATCTCCGCCGTTCCTGTCGCTTACAAATACCACCTGCTTGTTGCTGAATTCCTGCTGGGCATAAAAGCGGTCGGGGTTGTTGACATAAAAACTTGAACCCTTGATGCTTATGGCATCTCCGGGATTTATGGTAAAGTCTTCAATGTAGTTGTCTATCTCCAAAAATATGTTGCTCTTAAATTCAGGGTCATAGAGATAGGTCTCGATTATCTTCTTTTGCCAGCTGCTGTCGTTTTTCTGGGCATAAATATAAAGGTAGTGCTTTTCATTGGACCGGTATTCAGCAGCATCCCAGCTTACGCTAAAACCGCAATTATTAAACTGGGGCCCGAATACCTCGGCCACGTCGCTCCTGCCAATAGACCCGTATGCTGCATCACCCAGGTTTATGCCCCTGTCCAGGGGCCCGTCCAGATAAACATATATACTCTGAATCCCGGTACTGTCAGTGGCTTCCTGGTCCAGAGCCCAGCCCTGGATATCCAGTTCCTGGGGTTTTAAAATAGACAGGTTCTGGGGGCTGTCTAAATTAATGTTCAGATCTGTATCCGGAACATCTCCCTTGACCGTTATTTCCTTAATAGCGTAGTCATAATCTCCCTCATCGGTTATGGCATACACAAACAGGGTATGCAGCCCCGGTTCAAGCTGAACATCTCCCAGATCTATATTGTATTCAAATCCCGAATTTGCATATTGCTGACCGTATATATTCTGGATATCTTCCCTTTTTATCCCTACCGCAGTTTCTCCCAGAAATATTCCTGAATCCTGGGGACCGTCCAGATAAAATTCAATCTTTTCAATATTCTGGGCTGGCGGGGTGGTGTCCGCCTGTTTATCCTCGGTTTCCGGCTCATCGGCAGGATCTTCGGTAATCTTTTTTTCGCTTACCTCCACTTTTTCATCAGTCCCGGTTTCTGCCGCCGGTTCCCGGGGATCTGAACCTGCAGAAATGCCGGCAATAAATACGCTGCCTACAAATATCATGCCAATCACTAGAAATATAGCTAAAATTATAGATATTGCTTTAATTTTTATCTCTCCTTTAATTGATTACTGGCTTACTATTTTATAACTATATTTAATTTAATAAAATAGCCAGATAATCACCACTTAAGGATATGGCTGATGTCATTATTATAAGGATGCAGTCTGTAGTCAAGGGAATCAGTCACTATATCATCAAACACCAGTCTCCTGGATTTCTTTACTGCTTTTTAGCAGTCCACCAGGCCCCAGCCATAATAGATGTCCCTGCCAAATACTCCCTTGTCCTGCACTGTATCTATTAATATATTCTCAATCTCTACATTATTTAGAAAAGGGTTGGCTGAAAGCATAAGGGCCACCATCCCGGCAACATGGGCGCTGGACCAGGAGGTACCGGGTATATTGGTCCAATCTCCTCTGTTTTCTATCCCCGGTATTTCTTCACAAGGGGCAGATATAAAGCTAAGCTCATTGGCAGCGCTGTTAAGGGAATAGAATCCCTGCCTGTCCACCCCCCTGCTATATTATATACCCCTACCAGGTAGCCGGGAAAGCGGTGGCTATGGTGCTGATTTTTGCCTCTTCCATTTTCTTGGTCATAACTGGGCTTAGCTTTACTTAAAGCCGGTATATCCTCTAAGGCAAGAAGCCTGTCTAGTTTTCGATTTAGACCCCGCCTTTTTAAGATGTTATATACGGTTGCAGGGCATACGATATAGCCTAGTTCATTGGATATTCTTGCCGGACCATAAGCGGGGTACTCTTTAATAAATGCTAATATTTTCTCTACTATCTCGGACCTGGTGGAATTGGGCATTTTAGATTTTAATTTTTTTCTCACCCTTAGACCTACCATTCCGTAGTTAGTAAACCTTTTTAGCCCACTTGTAGCAATATGCCCTGGGTACCCCAGCTTCTCTGCAGGCTTTGGATATGTCATTGATAGATTTGGCCGCGGGTAGTAAACTTAACTTGTGGCCCGAGATGAAATCATCTTTGGTCATCACTACCTCCATGTGTGTATATTTTTTTATTGCTAATCAAATATTTTACACTTGGAGGTAGTGTTTTATCTATCAATTTATATCTATATTTTTATTTTGTTTTCAAAGAGCTCTTAAAACTAGAGTTGTAAAAACAACTCTTAAACAGTTTGATAATATGAAGATTAGCTTTATCGGGAAAATAAGCAAATCAAAAAAGCATTTTAAAAAGCAACTCGAGGGGTACGATTATAAAATTTTATTGATAATAAACATAACCCTGGCTAAAAAAATTTGGCGGTTATCCCTTAGCCGGGGGTAACCGCCGAGGATGGTTTTTTATCCTTTCACCTGTTCCGGCTTTTTTATTAGGGCAAGGTCAAAATCTTTTAGGTTACCATTACGGTTTGCAGTAAGGGTAATGTTGTCGCCAACTTCATGCTTTATGATTTCTGCCACCAGTTCCAAAGGCTCATGGACCTTTCCTCCATTAACTGCAGTAATTATATCGCCCTGTTTGAGCCCTGCAGACTCTGCTGGATATCCTTCCATTACACCGCTGACAAAAACTCCTTCTATGTCTGTATTGTTTTCACCCATCTCAATACCAATGAATGGCGTTTCTATTGTCCCGGAATTAATTAGCTTGTCTGCAATATTTAAAGCTGTATCGCTGGGAATAGCAAAGCCAATGCCCGCATTGGATCCGCTGGTAGAGTATATCATGGTATTAACCCCAAGCACCTGGCCTGCAGAGTTTACAAGCGCTCCTCCGCTGTTACCCGGGTTAATTGCAGCATCAGTTTGTATTAGGTCAACCAGGGGAAGGCGGTTATATGAAATAGCCACATCCCTTCCAACTGCGCTTATAACTCCCATTGTTACTGATTCATCTAGGCCAAATGGACTTCCAATTGCAATACATAGTTCTCCATCTTTAGCATTATTTACCGAGGTAAATTCAGCCGGACTTAGGCCCTGCGCATCTATCTTTATAACAGCAATATCCGTATTTTCGTCTCCGCCGATAAATTCTGCCGGGTATTCTTCACCACTGTCCAAAGTAACTATAAGTTCATTAGCATCAGATGCCACATGGTTATTTGTAATTATATACCCATCAGGGCTATATATGATTCCTGAACCTGTTCCTTCGCCCTGCCGGTAATTTCCAAATATATCTTCCTGCATCTTTCCAACTTTTATATTCACAATTGAAGGTTTTACGTCCTCTGCAACCCTGCTAACAGCCTGGTCAAACTTTGCTAAAATTTCTTCATTGCTAACTTTTCTCTCCTTCAGCTTTGAGGCTACTGGGCTGCTTTTGGAAACCTGGGCTTGAGCTGGCCTGGTTACAGTTATTTTAGGTGGCTCTATAGTAACTCCCATGAAAGAGCAGCCTGCAATTGATAAAAATACAAAAAAAGTAACCGCAGTTATAATAATAAGGTTAATCCATTTCTTCCTGTTCACTTTATCCTTCCTTTCAAAATGTAAAATTTATTACCTTTTGATTAGATTGTATAAAGAATAAATTAAATGCAGCTTAAAAATAGATTAAATTTTTTTAATCTTGTGGGGATTGACCGACCGGAAGCTTTACAATAAATCTGGTTCCTGAGCCAAGGCTGCTCTCAACTTTTATCTTGCCCCTGTGGACTTTGGCAATCCATTTCACAATGGACAACCCAAGGCCTGTTCCCTGGCCATTTCTAGCTTTATCCGCCTGGTAGAACCTGTCAAATATATATGGGATATCTGAATCTGCAATGCCAACTCCATTATCCTCCACTGCTAGGAAGGCGAAATTTTGCTCTCTTGTTAATGAAATATCAATTTTACCGCCTTCTCCTGTGTACTTGATTGTATTATCTATAAGATTTATAAGTAAGCGGGTTATCAGGGTCTGGTCTGCCTTTATATTAATATCTTTTACAGGTTTATAATTTAATTTTATCTTCTTTTCATTTGCCAGTCTTTGGTATTCTTTAACTATGTCGTCAACCAGGGTATTTAATTCTAAAACCTCGAAATCAAGTTTTTGTTCCCCTTCCCCTGTCCTGTTTATCATAAGAAGCTGTGATATTATATAACTCATTTTTTTAGTTTCAGAGAGTATTTTTTTTAAGGTTTGCCTGTGTTTCCTTTTGTCCTGTTTTACCGATAAAGATTGCTCTGCTTCTGCTGATATAATTGCCAGGGGGGTCCTTAGTTCATGGGAAGCGTCCGAAGCAAACTGCCTTTCTTTTTTTATAAAAGATTCAATTCTGTCAAGCATTTCATTAAAGGTGATTGCAAGCCTTCCAATCTCATCTTTTGTTTTTGGAATCTGGAGGCGCTGCTTTATGTCACCCTTGCTAATCTCCCTGGCGGTTTTGGTTATTTCATCAATGGACTTTAGCGACCTGTTTGCGAGGAACAGCCCGCCCACGGAAGCAATTATTAAATAAAAGGGAATTGAGGTAAAAAGTATCAGCCTGAGGTTTCCCAGTGTAGAAATAATATCTTCCATAGACCGGCTTACCCTTACCCACCCAATAATATTTCCACTCAAGCTTAGTGGTTGGTCATAAACAATCCGCCGGGTACTGCCTATATTAATATACCTAATACCCCTGCCTCTTATTGGGAGGTTTACAAGCTCGGGCAGCGTTTCGCTTTCAAGGTTTGCATTTCCCCTGGCATCAAATACCACAAAATAAGTACTGGTCGAAATAATTTCATAAGGCTTGTCAAACCTTATAACATTGCCCTCAATCTGGATTATCGAGAGTACCTGGTCTGCGTCAGCCTTTACCAATTTTTCAGTACTCTGGTACAAAAGTTTAGCTACAGTAAAGTATAAAAAGAGGCTGAAGATAATTAATAATATCAAAAAAAATAGCGCTTACCATATTGTAATCTTGTATTTTATCTTAAGATTTCTCACTTTTATACCTCAACACGTATCCGCCGCCCCTTATGGTATGTATTAGCTTGTTATTAAAACCTTCATCTATTTTCCTCCTGAGGTATCGGATATAGACTTCTACAATATTTGAATTATATTCAAAATCAAATCCCCATACATGTTCCGCAATCTGTGATTTTGTAAGGACCCTGTTCTTATTGCGCAAAAAATACTCCAGGAGGGAATACTCTTTGGAAGTAAGCTCAATTAGTTTTCCCCCTCTTTTTACTTCCCTTGTGACTGCATCAAGCTGCAGGTCGGCTATAGATAATATGGAGTCCCTTTTTTCTTGCTGGCGCCTCAAAAGAGCCCTGATCCTTGCTAGAAGCTCATCAAAAGAAAATGGCTTTACAAGATAATCATCTGCTCCAGTATCAAGGCCGATTACCCTGTCTTCAATAGAATCCATTGCTGTTAAAATAAGGACAGGCGATGAGATCTTTTAACTCTTATTTTCCTGAGCAAGCTCAAACCATCAATGAGAGGGATAAGCAAATCCAGTATTATGCAGTCATAATCTACTGAATTAATATAATCCTGGGCATCTTTTCCATTTGCTGCCGGGTCAACTGCATACCCTTCTTCAGATAATCTTTTTGTAATAAGTTCTAACAGCGAAAGCTCGTCTTCTATAACCAGTATTCTCAAGAAATTTTACCTCCATTGCAAAATAATTTAATTTAATTATATGAAATTAAGCTTAAAATAAAATTAAAATTTTCTAATTTAATTAAAATAGGACCAAGCCTTAGTATAAGTACTGGCTGCTACAGCCATTTGATCATTTTAGTATCTTTAATTTCTTTAACATGGAAATGCTTTGATCTGACCCCCTAAATTTAGACACATAAGTATCTTAACTTAGGAATAGATTTTACAGGAATTTTTAATATCATTTACCAAATTATCTTCAAATTCTTCCGGAGGCATATAGGCAATGGAAGAATGCAGCCTCTTTCCGTTGTAGACTTTTTCTATAAAGCAGGGGAGCCTCTCCACTACATCGATATAGGCCTCATAATCGGAACATATAGATTTCCTCTACTTTTAGCCTGCCAAAAAAAGGCTTCAGCAGATGCATTTTTCACCGGCATTCCTTTAGCGGACATAATGATACTAACGCCATGGTTGTTTAATAGATTAATATAACCTGTGCAAGCAGTACTGTATGCCCTTGTCAGAATGGTGGATTAGATCTGAGGTATCCCTTGCTTATTATTGCCATCCTTAAAGCTTCAAGTGCCAATTCTGCTGCCAGGCTTTTGCTTATAGCATAACCTACTATTTTTCGGCTGAAAGCATCTATAATAGCAGAAAGATACACAAAGCCATCTCTTATGCCGATATAGGTGATATCAGAGCACCACATCTGACCCATCCTCTCTATGGCCAGATCCTTTATGAGGTTTGGATATACCTTTAAGTTGTGGCAGCTGCTGGTGGTACGGGTGAATTTTTTCCTTTTTGACCTGTATACCCATCTTCCTCATCATTTTGGCCACCTTTTTATGGTTAACTGCTACCCCGTCCCCAGCAGATAAAAACCAGGTTTTCATCCAGGATTAAGATATCCGGTTACATATGGAGCATCCTTCCCATTATATCAACTGGGGGAGATAGCTTAAGCGTACTGATACAAAGCAAAGATCTGGGATTAGTAGTAAGAGCTGGAGATTCAGAAAAGGTTAAATCTATCATATTAAAACTGGCAGACGATAAAGCTTTTTACAACAGCTGCAAAAAAATGTTGAAAAAATAATCTTATAGATGAGAAGAAGTGGCCAAACTGCAAAATGATTTCTGCAGAGGACCGGTTTATAGTGCTTGCTGGGAAAATGTAGTCGACATATCCAACGGAGAAATTATCCCGCCAAAACAACCTGGGGAAATAAAAAAGACGCCCCTTTCTATCTGGTGTATAGATTTTTTTACCACTTTTGTAGAAAACCTTCAAAAAGCTTTAAATATCTTCCTAACTACATTCGCAGCGTATGAGAAAGCATGAAAGTAACTTTTTACAACTTAAGAAAAAAATTTCTCGTACCATAACCCCAGATTTATTAAAGCCCATAGGATATGGTTGTGGTTTTGCCTCAAACTTAGGTGCTCATTCACCAGGGCTGATATATATTCATTGTTAAAATTTTGTTTAATCAGGGGTGAAGTGTTGAAAATATGAAGCATATTGTCTTTAAAATCATCTTCCCTTATCCAATTTTTTATTGGAAAGGCATAACCCTGCTTTTTACGGTGAATAATTTCATCCGGCAAGAATTTATGCTTATCAAGGGCCTTCCGGAATATGTATTTAGTCATTAACTTCTTTAGTTTTAGTGTTGCAGGAATAGTTGCTGCCAGCTCTACCACTTCATGGTCAAGGAAGGGAACCCTTACCTCCAACGAAGTAGCCATGCTCATTTTATCTACTTTCATCAACACGCTGTCCGGCATGGTAAGCTTTGTATCAACAAATATATCCCTGTCTGCCGCAAGTTTAGAGTTGCATGAACGGCTAAAATGATATACGGGATCAAAGGGAGTAAAAGAAATTTCGTCTCTTAATGCTTTATCAAAAATATTTTTTTCAATTTCAGGATTTAAAAAATACTGCCAGCGCATAGCCCCAACATCTCTGGGGTAAAGGGAGCCTTCAATAAAACGCTTGAGCATATTGACTGCACCTTTTTTCTGTGCCTGGTCTGGCAATTTCATTATCAGGGGGGCAACTATTTTTTCTCTGAAAAGCCTTGGAAATAACTGGTAATAGCTATTTATTCTTGCCGCCTTAAAACGGTCGTAGCCCATGAAAACTTCATCGCCGCCCTCTCCGCTCAAGCATACTTTGACTTGTTGCCTTGCCTTTTGGCATATCAGATAGAATGGTATGGTAGAAAGGTCTGTCATGGGTTCATCAAGATGGTAAAGGCTTCTTGTTATATCTTCCATTGAAATGGGATCAATAATCAAAACATTATGTTCTGTATCAAAAAAATCAGATACTTTCTTTGCATATGGTAACTCGGAAAAGGTCTTATCTTTATATCCTATGGTAAAAGTCTTTATCTTCTTGCCATAATTTTTGGCAGTAAGCCCAACTACAGTACTGGAATCAAGCCCGCCCGAAAGGAATACTCCTAAAGGCACGTCACTTATCAAACGCCTCTTAACTGATTTTTCAAGGGCTGCAAAAATGCGGCTTGCCGCTTCTTCCTCATTGGTTATGGTATTTGAAAATTTAATGTCCCAATATTTTTCAATATGAAAATTCCCGTTTTTGAAAATAGCATAGTGTCCCTGGGGCAGCTTGTATATATTCTTAAACATAGTATCTGGAGAAGGAACGAATTCATAACCAAGATAGTAATAAACTGACTGAAAATTTACTTCTTTGCTAACTGCGCTGGATTCCAGAATTGATTTTATTTCAGAACCAAAAATTAATTTGCCGTCTTTGTAATAATAATAAAGGGGCTTAATCCCGATCCGGTCTCTGGCTAAAAATAGTTCTTTTTTATCATTATCCCATATCGCTATAGCAAACATTCCATTAAACTTATCCAGGCATTTTATCCCATATTCTTCATAGCTCTTTAGCACTACTTCTGTATCACTGTGCCCCGCAAACCCACATCCCTTTAAGGTTAATTCTTTTTTAATTTCAGGAAAATTGTAGATTTCACCATTATATACAATCCAAAGGTTTCCCTTTTTATTAACCATTGGCTGGTTTCCCCTTTTTGAAAGGTCTATGATACTAAGGCGCGCATTTCCAATAGACATACCTGGAAAAGTTTTTGTTCCCTTGGAGTCAGGTCCCCGGTGGTATATCTTATCAGTCATTCTCTGTATGAGCTTTTCATCCTGCCAGTTGAATCCACAAATTCCGCACATAAGTTATCCCTCAAATATAGTTATTCTCCCTATACCATTCCTCAGTCCTCTTCAATCCTTCTTCGATTCCCACCTTGGGCTGATAATTTATTTCCTGCTTTGCCTTATCAATTACAAAAGCTCTGTTCTGCCTGAACCAGTCAACCCGGCGCCTGAACAGGGGCGGGGTAACCTTTACCAGGTTGCAAAGAAATTCACATATGCACGCCCCTATATACAGAGGCATAAAGGGAAGATGGACAAACTTTACAGAGATACCCATGGATTCGCCAACTTTTTTTGCCAGCTCCTTGATTGTAAAATATTCTTCGTCTCCGATTATATATTCTTCTGCACTTTCTTTATCGCTGTTAAAGGCAGCGTAGAATCCGTCATTTAAGTTTTCAATATATACCGGGTGGTAAAAAGCCTTTCCATTGCCAAACATATAAAATTTACCCTTTTTTGCCAGCTTGAAAAGGTAAACAAACCTTTCAGGATCTCCCGGTCCGTAAATAGCCGTAGGCCTTATAATTACAGTTTTCAGGCCTTTTTTAGTAAATTCCTTTACTACTTTTTCGCCTTCATGTTTTGTATACTGGTAATAATCAGCCGGGGTTATAGGCGAATTCTCATTTCCAGGTGGATTGTCTATGTTCCCATGAACTCCCTGGGTGGAGCAGTATACAAACTTTTTAAGCGGTTGTTTTATTGCCTCCTCACATAAAGTACGGGTGCCCTCAACGTTAACGTCCCAATAAACTTGCTTGGGGACATTTATTTGCCTGAAGGCGGCTGCCAGATGGAATACCCCCTCTACATCCTTCAAGGATTCTTTAACAGCATCCCTGTCTGTTACCGAGGCTATGTTGATATTAGCTTTTTTATCAATAAGGGTATCATAAAAAAGGCCCTTCTGGTTATCGAGAATATTTACCTTATGGCCTCTGTCAATTAAATATTCTGCCAGGCGGCTGCCAGTAAAACCTGTCCCGCCAGTTACTAAAAGCTGCATAATAGCCCCTTTTTAGAATAAGTTGCCTAATTGAATGATTATAAACTATATTTTGACAAAAACAAAAAATATTTTGAATTAAAGACAATCCATGCTCAAAACCGCCAGCCTCTAAACATGAGTTGTTTTTAATTTTATTTCTTATATAATATAGAAAAATATTTTTTGGATAGGACAGATACTGGCTGGTAACATAAGTACTATTTATCCATAAATTATTTATTAAAAGTATTCTCAAGGGGTTTAGTTGAATATATTTTTCAGTAACGGGAATACGCAGGGAGAAATTCTTAAGCCGCCTGGCAGCAAGCCAATACTGAAAGAATATCTAATCGTATCTGCCATACTTATTACGCTTGTAATTACATTCCTGTGGAAAATCTTTTTTCTGGGCCAGGTATTGTTACCTGCAGACATGATAAATACAATGACCCACCCCTGGGTGCTGGCAGAGGGAAACACCTATGCTCCGGGAGCTCCCCCATATAATCCCAGCCTCTCGGACCCCATTTATATTTATTATTCTATGAAGCATTACCTTAAGGACTGTTTTAATAATAGTATACTGCCTCTCTGGAACCCCAATTCTTTTTGTGGTTATCCGTTCATGACCAAGATTGTAGGAGATATGTACAATCCACTGGATTTCATGTTCCTGATATTTCCTGTTACCAAAGCATTTGGATATTCGGCAGCTTTCCATTTATTTCTTGCAGGAATTTTCATGTACGCATTTGCCCGTTCGCTGAAGGTACCAATCTGGGGTTCACTGTTTGCAGCCATTGCCTTTATGTTTAATGCCAATACCATATTGTGGCTGGAATTTCCTACCCACCTTAAAGGCGAACTGTGGATTCCATTGATTTTCTTGTTTATAATAAAGTACTTTAAGGAAAAGAAAATTATTTTCTCCCTGCTTGCAGGTCTCTTTTTAGGGATGCAAATCCTTACTATGAGCAACCAGGTTATCCAGTTTACTGTGGTAGCGCTGGGGTTGATACTTGTGGTTAACATAATTTATGACCTTTTCCATAAAAATTATATTGACATTTTTAAAAAAATAGGGGCTACTGCTTTAGCAGGAGCCATAGGCTTTTTAATAGGCTCCTGTTACCTGTTTCCTTTTTATAAGGAATTCATCAACTCGCAAAGGGCCGCTCAGGTAAGAAGCGGCGGCGGAAACCTCAATTTTAGGTATCTCTTGGCACTGTTGAACCCCAATTTTTTTGGCAGCCTGACAGCAGGAAAATTCTGGCTGCGCGGAACAAACTTTATTGAATCTGTAAGATATAGCGGTGTAATTACTCTAATTCTTGCAGGCATTGCGGTGTTTTTCAGGCGGGGGAAAAATGCAATCGTATTTTCTTCAATACTTGTTATAACTGTCCTGATTAATTCCGTTCCCCTAGTGTACTCCGCCTTTAATACAGTGGTTCCATTTTTTGATAAATCCGGAATTTCAAGGATGCTAATGCTTGTTCCCTTCTCTCTGGCTATTCTGGCAGCAATGGGAATTTCTTACCTTCAAAAACTCCAGGAAGGAAAAATCGCAGGTAATTTGGATCTGATAAGAAGAAGGGGTGCTATATTTAGCCTATCTTTTGGAATTTTATTTATCGCCATTATGATTTTATCTGCAAATATTTTTAGCACAAATATAGATATCGGAAGAATAGCTGAACACCCGGTTATAAAGTTGGAGACTTTTTCATTCATCCTGTTTCTCGTCCTTGCAATAATATCCACTGCAATTGTTGTTGGAATATTCATTTTTAAAAGGTTTAGGAAATTCTTAATAATTTTGATTGTCCCCCTAATAGTTGCAGACCTTTTCACTTTTGGAATGAATATAAACACGGTTTCAGAAGAAAATCAGATATTTTTCAAAACTCCTGCCATTGAATATATTAAAAGTGATAAAGGTGTTTATAGGATAGTTGGCATTACAGGTGGAACCCTTAGCCCCAATTCCCCCTGGGTTTTTAACCTTCAGGACATAGGCGGTTATGACCCCATAATGCCGGAAGATTATTCGGAATTCTGGGCTAATTTCCAGGGCCCGGGTTATGTAAGGCCGAATGGCAAGGTGGGGGCAGATAAAATGGATAAAAATTTCCTTGCCTTAACCAATACCAGATACATAATGAGTTATGGATATCTGGATAATAACGGATATTTTGTAGAAAACCTTGATAAAATGCTAAACAGGGAAGAGCATTCGGATGTCAGTGTAAATATTTGGAATTTTAATGAATACATTATTCCCACTATAGTGGTGCCCCCCGATTCCAATATTAAATTTAATTACCACATTGGAGAAGGCCAAAAACTTTCATTCTACCTTACAGGCTACCCCCAGGACTGGGGCCAAATCTCGGGGGACGGTGTAGTCTACAGCATATTTATAGAATACGGAGGTAAAAAAGAAAAGATCTTCCAGAACTATCTAAACCCCATAGAAGTGCCTGGAGACAGGGAATGGAAGGTTGAAACTATAGATTTATCCAAATATGCTAACAGGGATGTAACTATATCTTTTACAACCTCCAGCAAAAACAGCACTGATAATGACATGCCCGGTTGGGGCAACCCTAAAATAATTACAGCCGGCGGTCAAGGCGATAAAGGATTGGTTTTAAAATACGACAGGGAAGCAAAAATTTACCGCAACTATGATTCTCTGCCCCGCGCTTTTCTGGCCGGAGAAACTAAAATTTACAACGACAACAACCTCATATTAGAACAGCTGGTAGAAAATCATAGGCTGGATTTAAAAAATACGGTATTTTTACTGGACCAGGGAAATGAAAAAATAAAAAGTCTTAATACGAGCAAGAAAACTGGCAATGCAGAGATTATGAAATACAGCAATAATTACGTTAAGATAAATACTGAATCACAAACTGACAATTACCTGGTGCTTCTTGACCGCTATGATGACGACTGGAAAGTATATGTAGACGGAGAGCAAAGGAACATAATAAAGGCAAATTTCTTGTTCCGAGCAGTATATGTTGGGAAAGGCAGCCATGTTGTTGAATTCAGGTACCAGCCGAAATGGTTTAAATATAGCGTATTATTTTCTCTGGCTGTATTAATTGCTGTCCTTACAGCCATTATTTGCCTGTATTGGAAAAAATATAGAAAAGGAAAGATAGATAGGCCGTCTGGCTTAGTATAAAATACTGTAATCAAGCGCCTGGTATAAAATATTTGCATAAAGAATAGCTCTTGTTTCACTTACATTTTCATAACAGCCAACCAGTCCCAACCCTAATAGATATCTTTTTTATATATACCCTTCTTATGGGCTTTGGCTTCAAGTATGTTTCCAATATCCTCGCATCCAAGTAAGGGATTGGCAGAAACCATTAATTCTACTACTCTGGTAAAATGGGCGTTTGACCATGGTGAATTTCCGGGCCTCTGCTAATTCCCAGCGGTCTTTATCTCCGGTATGTAGCTGCTGGCTGGTTCAGGGCCGGGTATAGTAATTGGAAGCATAAAATTGTACCCTACAGCATAAGCGATGGCATCGCCAGTCTTTCCAGAGTCCCTCTCTTTTGAGTCCAGAACCTTTTCTGTAACTATTGGAATCC
>JAIOXO010000024.1 GCA_022396035.1 Actinomycetes bacterium
CTCTGGAGGCTGTAAAAGCAGCAGGTTTTTCCAAGCTGCATGTTTTCAAGTATTCAAAACGGGCAAAAACATTAGCTGCTTCCATGCCGGACCAGATCCTGCCACCGGAAAAGAAGCTGAGAAGCAGGCAGGGTATTGAGCTGGGAAAAGAAATGCGTAACCGGTTTATTAAAAAAAATTTAGGCCAGAGCCTGCAGGTGGTCTTAGAGATATGCCAGGAAGAATACTGCAAAGGAATGTCAGAAAACTATATTAATGTATTTTTTAAACCGAAGCCCGGTCTGGCCAGGGGTAAAATCTACCGGGTTCTAGCCCAAGAGGTGCATAGAAACGGTATATGGGGTAAAATAGAGACCAGACCGTAAACCTGGTGTAGCTTGTAATAAAACTGTAATAGTGTATAATTCATCATTTGAAAAAAAATAGGAATAGCAGGGGGACAACATGGATTGTCTTTTTTGTAAGATAGCTAATAAAGAAATAGATAGCGATATAGTCTTAGAAACTGAAAATGTAATAGTATTTAATGATATAAACCCGCAGGCGCCTGTGCACCTGCTGGCAATACCCAAACAGCATGTAAGCTCAGTGATGGAAACAGGAAAGCTTCCTCAGGGCGCAATAAGGGAAATAATGGAGGTAATTGCCAGGGTGGCCCGAGACCTGGATCTGGAACATGAAGGGTTCAGAGTGGTTACCAATGTAGGCAGGGGGGCAGGCCAGAGCGTAGACCATTTACATTTTCACATCCTGGGCAAAAGAAAATTCAGCTGGCCTCCTGGTTAAAGAATAGGTGCTATAATAGATAGTAAAATAAAGGGGAGGGATTTTTTTGTCTCCAGTTACACAGAAAATTCATCTGGATTTTAATAAAAACCACTCAATAGCGGAACTGCTGGGCCACAAGGATAAGGTCATAAGGCAAATTGAGGAAGAATATAATGTAGATATTTTTGTCCTGGGAAACGATGTAGAGATATCAGGCAAAAAAAATAATGTGGAAAAGGTTTCCAGGCTGCTGTCTGATCTGGTCTTACAGATAAATCTGGGCCAGAGTATTAACCAACAAAAATTAGATGATTCTATAAATCTGTCCGGGGCCAAACAGGGCCTGAAGTCTGAAGATATCTTTGCCAGCCAGATAGTTATAAACGGTGGTAAAAAGATAAAACCAAGGACCAAGGGCCAGCTCAGCTATGTGCAGGCTATAAAGAACAATACCATTGTTTTTGGGGTTGGTCCTGCAGGTACCGGAAAGACCTATCTGGCACTGGCCATGGCAGTTAATGCTCTATGCCAGAACGAGATAGGGAGAATAATACTGGTAAAACCGGTAGTTGAGGCAGGGGAGAAGCTGGGATATCTGCCCGGTGATATTTATGACAAGGTAAGTCCTTATCTAAAGCCTCTCTATGATGCTCTTTACGAGATGCTGGATGTAGAGATGTTCCAGCAATATATGGATATGGGTATTATTGAAGTAGTTCCCCTGGCCTACATGAGGGGAAGAACCCTAAATGATTCCTTTATAATATTGGATGAAGCCCAGAACGCTTCCCCGGAACAGATGAAAATGTTTTTAACCAGGCTGGGGTTCGGGTCACAAGTGGTAATAACCGGGGATATAACCCAGATTGATCTCCCCCGGGAAAAAGAATCAGGTTTAGTGCTGGTAAGAGATATATTACAGGAAGTTGAGGGTATAGAATTTGTGTATCTTACCTCTAAAGATGTTATAAGGCATAAGCTGGTACAAAAGATTGTTGATGCCTATAAGTCTTATGAGGATACCAAGCAAGCACAGGAAGAGATTAAAAAGACGGATGATAGCCAAGAAAAATAAATTAAAAAATCAAACCAAGGAACTCATAAGGGCTGAAAATGGCAATGGGGTTAAAAGAAAATGGTTTTTGAGCCCTTTTGCCAAGAGGATATATATATTTGTCCTTACGCTGGCTGCTATTGTAGCCATGCTCTCTTATAATTTTACCCCGGATATTGAGGTTGAACTTGGAAGGCCTGCTCCCCGTACCATAAAAGCCAACAAGAGCATAGAGTTTGAGGATGTGGAGCAGACTGAAGAAAACCGGATGCGTAACGAGGCAGCCACCGAGGATGTTTATATTTATGATGCCAATGCCCTGAATGGTGAAAACGGAACTCTGTATCAGATCAGATACTTTTTTAATCTTGTGGGTATTGTACAGAAGGATGGGGAGAAAACCTTTGAAGAAAAGGTTGATTACCTTACCAACCTGCTGGGAAATAACTATCCGGAGCCAACCATAACTGCTGCCCTTAATATGGACATAGAGGAAAGGGAGCTGTTAAACCAGGAAGCACAGGATATTGTAAAAGTGGTTATGGGACAGGCAATAAAACCCAACCAGATTGATGCAGCCAAGCAGCAAGCTGCGGAACTGGTAAGGGATGTTGAACAGATACCTTCTGAATACAAGGCATTGGTTACCAATTTATTGCAACAGACTATACAGCCGACAGCAATATTTGATCCGGAAGCAACCCAGGCTGCCAGAGAGGAAGCCAGGCTCAATACTCCTCCTACCATGATAAGCATACTTGAGGGCCAGACTATTGTGTTTGAGGGAGAGATAGTAAACAATGATGATATTGCCATACTGCAGAGACTGGGTCTTCTGGAAAGAGAATTTAACTGGAACAGGTTTTTTTATACATTGTTTATTTCTT
Organism: Actinomycetes bacterium; assembly: GCA_022396035.1. NCBI lineage: Bacteria > Bacillati > Actinomycetota > Actinomycetes > Actinomycetes bacterium. The sequence continues at coordinate 2,710 of JAIOXO010000024.1, forward strand.
TTACTGTTTTGTTTTTATTCGGTTTCTATATCCGGCATTTCAATAGAAAGGTATACCAGAATATTAAAAAACTGGTGTTGATTTCACTTATATTGATATTATTTACTGGTGCCATAAAAGTGCTCACTGTTCTGGCCTCCATACATTTGCCTTTGTGGAATTACCTTTTCCCGGTTATTGCTGCTTCCATGCTGTGCACTATTATATTTGATTCACGTATGGCTATAATGCTGACTGTATCCATGGGGGTCTTTCTGGGAATAGCTACCGATTTTGATTTCAACCTGACTATAGCCTATATAATGGGAGCAATATTTTCCACTTACCTGGTATCGAATATTTCCCAGCGTTCTACGGTTATGCGGGCGGGCTTTATCAGCTCTCTGGTATTGGGGTTTTTGTTTCTGGCTACCAACCTTATAGGGGGAGAAGTACAAAGCATTGCCCTGTATACTATGCTGGGCATATTAAACGGAATTATATGTGCCATACTGGCTATAGGGCTGCTGCCTTTTATTGAATCCAGCTTTAATATAGTTACTGCCATGGGACTGCTGGAACTGTCACATACTGACCAGCCTCTTTTAAAAGAATTGCTGATTACTGCCCCCGGTACTTACAATCACAGTCTGCTGGTAGGGCATCTGGCCGAAAACGCAGCTAAAGCCATAGGTGCCGATGCTTTACTGGTTAAGGTAGCTGCCCTTTACCATGATCTGGGTAAGATGAGGCGGCCGGAATATTTTTATGAGAACCAGGCCGAGATTGAGAATATCCATGACCGGCTTAATCCATCCATGAGCAGGAACATTATTGCCAACCATATAAAGGATGGCATCGAGGTTGCTATTAAGAATAAGATACCCAAAAAAGTGATCCAGATAATATCGCAGCATCACGGCAACTCTTTAATAACTTATTTTTATGAGAAACAAAAGGGCATGGAAGCGGTAAAATCAAATAATGATTCTTCCAGCAGCCTGAAGGGACATTTCAGGTATCCTTCTAAAAAACCGCAGACCAGGGAAGCAGCTATACTTATGCTGGCAGATTCTACAGAAGCAGCGGTTAGATCTATTGATAAGATGACTCCAAAAAAGATTGAACAGATGGTTAATGACATAGTGGAAGATAAGATAGCAGACGGGCAGTTTTCTGAAGCCAACATAACCTTAAAAGAAATAGAAGTGGTTAAAAACAGCCTGGTAGACGGGCTTATATCCATTCATCATTCCCGAATAACCTATCCCGAACCTGCCAAAGAAAGTGTAGAAGCAAAAAAATGAAGGTAAACTTAATAAACCGCCAGGATGACATAATCCTGAATCTGGACTTTATACAGAAGGTTTCTAACTATATTTCGGATAAGTTTGATGAGGATAGCAGGTGTGAAGCTAATCTGATACTAGTCTCCAGTTCCGATATAAGGCAGATAAATAATCAGTACCGGCAGGTTGATGCTGCCACTGATGTTATTTCTTTTTCCTATCTTTTTGAAAAAGACAGGGAGGATATAAAAAAAGATATAGAGAGCGGTAAACAGAAACATGGTTTTTACACTATAGGGGAGATTATCATTTGCCCTATGGCAGCAGAAGATAATGCCCTGGAACAAGGCAAAGATTGGAATTTAGACTTAGAGATTTGCCTGCTGATAATACACGGGTTCCTTCATATATATGGTTACGATCATGAAGTTGAAGAAGATAGAGCGGTTATGTTCAAGAAACAGGATTCAATACTGGAGGACGTAATCAGGACTTTTAATCTGCAGCCTTAAATCTAGGCCATAGATTGAGTTTGACAAATATTGTAAAATTTATAATAAGTATATTTTTTTGCTAAAAAAGGGATATGGAACAATTTAAATCAGGATTTGTGGGATTAATAGGAAGAACAAATGTGGGAAAATCCACTTTTATCAATCAGGTACTGGGCCAAAAAGTGGCTATAAGTACTAATAAGTCCCAGACCACCAGGGAAAGAATTAACTGTATTTACAACAGCAGCAATTCACAGATTGTATTTGTGGACTGCCCCGGATATTTTAAGCCCCATAATTTATTTGGACAGAGGCTTAACAAAGTGGTCAACCGTGTAGTTGAAGATTCGGACCTGTTGCTGGTAATGGTAGATGTTGCCGCAGGTATTGGGGGAGGCGACTTCTATGTAATGGAGGGTCTTGCCAAAAATCCCAAACCAAAGATTCTGCTGTTAAACAAAACGGATATAACCGGAAAAGATCAGCTGGATTATGAGCAGGGAAAAATAGAGGAATACGGTTTTTTTGAACAGGTAATACCGGTATCGGCCAGGACTGGCTACAATATCGACAGGACCCTGGCAGCAGTGGAAAAACATCTTCCTTCAGGTCCCAAATATTTTACTGAAGACATGGTTACCGATCAGCCTCAAGAAAAAATGATTGCAGATATTATCAGGGAAAAATTGGCCTTAAGTTTACTGCAGGAGCTTCCCCACAGTATAAGCGTGATGGTAAATTCGATAGAAGATGCTAAAACTAAATCGGGTGAAAAACTGGTAAATATATATGCGGATATTTTTACGGAGAAAAAATCACAGAAAGCAATTGTCATTGGAAAATCAGGAAGCAAGCTAAAAAAAGCAGGAGAGCAGGCCAGAAGAGAACTAGAAAATATTATGGGCTGTAAGGTTTTTTTACAGCTGTGGGTAAAAGTGGAGCCTAACTGGACTAAAAATGAAAAGATTTTAAATAAACTTGGTTATTATTAATAATTTAAATACAGGGTTGGGTGATTAAAACGTTAACCAAAGAACAACTTGCAAAAACTATCGATCAAACATTGCTGAGGCCAATAACTACTATCAAGAATATTGAACAGCTTTGCAGAGAGGCCAAGAAGCAGCACTTTGCAGCGGTAACTATCAGCCCTTCTTTTATAGTAACTGCCAAAAACCTTCTTTCGGGCACAGACGTAAAGGTATGCTCGGTAGTAGGTTTTCCCATGGGGGCCAATACTATTGAAAGCAAGGTTTTTGAAGGAAGGGACAATGTGAGGAAGGGTGCAGACGAGCTGGATGTAGTTATAAACCTGGGAGCCCTAAAAGGCGGAAACTATGATTACATTGAAAGAGAGATAAGCCTTATTGTAAGTGTTACAAGGCGGGAGCAAATGGCCGAATACAATAAGCATATAAATATTAAATTCATAATAGAGACCGGAGTACTCACCAGGGAAGAAGTTAAGAGGGTGTGCAAAATTATTGAAGAAACAGGAGCGGATTTTATTGAAACCTCTACCGGGTTTGGAGTAAGGGGAGTTGAACTGGATGATATCAGGTTAATCCGGGAAGTGGTTACCAGAAATATCGGGGTGAAAGCTTCGGGAGGGATAAGAACTTTTGCTGATGCCCAGGCTCTTATAGATGCCGGTGCTACCAGGCTGGGTACCAGTAGCGGAATGACTATCATGGAAGAATATTCCAGTTATTTTGATAAATAGAGATGCCGTCCTATAAAGCTAAAGCTTTAATTTTAAGGGTTTACAAGCTGGGGGAATATGACAAAATTGTCAAGATGTACTCCCAGTCTAAGGGTCTGATTAGCGGGGTTGCCAAGGGGGCCAGAAAACCCGGAGGCAGGTTCGGGGGGAGACTGGAGCTTTTCAATCTGGTGGATCTGGAGATGTACAGCGGTCACTCGCTGGATATTATTGCACAGGCAGAAATAATTGACAGTTTTAAACTCATTTCCAGTGATTTTTACCGCTTTGTGTTCTGTGAACTGATAGCAAAAATTTTATTAAAGACCCAGACCGATATCAGTGAACCCTGCCCCCAGCTGTTCAAGCTTATATATATTTGTTTTAGAGAAATTAATGCTGCCGAAACTGAGGATATAGCAGCCTTGAAAAAAATCATGTGTTTCTTTATTGGTCGGTTTCTCTCTATTACCGGCTACAGCCCTCTACTGGATTCATGCTGCCGTTGTAATGGTAAACTGGATCCAGAGCCGGGAGTCTTGAGCAATAGAAAGGTAGCTCTTTCTTACCGCCTGGGGGGAGTTCTTTGTGAAAAATGTTCCTCTGGTTTTGAAGGCGGCAGCAGTATGGGAGCTAAAAGTTTCAGGTTTCTTTCCAGTATTTATCAATCAAAAATTGAGGATATAAGGGATATGGAGGTAGATGGTTCCACCATAAAGAAAGTCTATAAATTTTTAGAAAACTACATCATATACCACACTGACTGCAATCTGGACAGTTTTAAATATTTAAAAAAGATTGGCGCATAAGAAGGTTTAAAATGAGAGCGCTGGCAGTAAGGATCCCCTAATAAGAATGGTAATAACGCCAAGCTGCTAAGGGCGGTACCCGGTGTTATGGGCTTTGGGTTTGGCCCGGGAGAAGTGCTTAAAGATAAGGAAGCGATAAAGGAAGTTGATATGCTGGCGGAAAGGCTTATTTGAATTATGAACTTCTGTTCATTATTATGATGGTATATCAAAAATGATTTGTTGGAGATAATATGCCAAAACTAATCGAATTTGAGGATATAGAGAAAGCCAGAAAAACCCTTGGCCTAAAACAGGTAAGCTCGATTAAGGACATTAAGGCGGCTTACCGGCAATTGTCACTCAAGTACCACCCCGATAAAGCTGGTGATAATTCTGAAGAGAAATTCAAACTTATTAATCACTCCTATCAGCTGCTCATGGATTACTGCCTGAAATATCCCATCTCTTTTTCCAGGGAAAGGGTAAAGGATGTTGAGGAAGGAGAGTACCAGAAATACCATCAGGATCGATTTTACAGTACCTGGTTTTAAAAGGATTTTACTCCATTTCACAATTGACGTTTACAATCATAGTTATTACAATGTTAGATTATGAATTTTCAGGATATAATTTTTAATTTACAACAGTACTGGAGCAGACATGGCTGCATTATTAGGCAGCCAATGGATCTGGAAAAAGGGGCAGGTACTTTTAATCCGGATACCTTTTTAAGGTGTCTGGGGCCCGAACCCTGGAAAGTGGCATATGTGGAACCTTCCAGGAGGCCTACTGACGGAAGGTATGGAGAGAATCCTTTCCGCAGCCAGTTCTATTACCAGTATCAGGTACTTTTAAAACCATCTCCGAATGAGGTGATTGATCTCTATCTGGGTTCCCTGGAAAGCCTGGGAATAAACATGAAGAATCATGATATAAGATTTGTGGAAGACGACTGGGCTTCACCCACTATCGGGGCTGCTGGACTGGGCTGGGAGGTATGGGCAGACGGTATGGAGATTACCCAGTTTACTTATTTTCAGCAGATGGGACAGATTGCCCTGAAGCCGGTTTCAGCTGAGCTTACTTATGGCCTGGAGAGGATTGCCATGTATCTTCAGGATAAAGACAGTTTCTGGGAGCTTAAATGGAATGACCAGATAACCTATGCAGATGTATTGCTGGAATCGGAGAAACAGTGGTGTGTCTATAATTTTAAAGTTGCTGATGTAAAAATGCTTCTTGATCTTTTTGATAAGTTTGAAAATGAATTTTACCGTACCATTAAAAAAGATTTGGTTTTTGTTGCCTGTGAATTTGTATTGAAATGTTCTCATGTATTTAATCTTTTGGATGCCAGGGAAGCTATCAGTGTATCGGAGAGGACCTCTTATATCGGAAGGGTAAGAAACCAGGCCAAGAAATTATGTAAAGCATATGTTAATCAAAGGAAAGAGCTGGGATTTCCGCTTTTAAAGGATAATGGATAATAAATTAGTATTTGAAATAGGAACCGAGGAGCTGCCTTCTTCCTGCATTATTGAAGGAAGGAAGGCTTTAAAGGATATTTTAACCAGGAAGTTCAAACAGGAAAGAATTGGCTTTACTTCCATAGAGACTTTTGGTACCCCCCGCCGGCTAACCGCTGTGCTGGAGGGAGTGGCTGCAATGCAAAAATCCCATAACCGGGTAGTTACCGGGCCTCCCAAGGCAATAGCCTTTGACGGCGACGGCAAACCTACCAGGGCGGCTACGGGCTTTGCCGGGAGTTTAAAAATTGATGTCAATGACCTTGAAGAGATTCCTTCGGACAGGGGCATTTATATGGGGAAAAGCATAAGGGAAGAAGGCAGGCCCGTAATGGAAGTTATGCCCGGCCTTCTCAAGAAATCCATAGGGGAAATTCCATTCGGCAAACAGATGAGCTGGGGCAATTATGATATCAAGTTTGCCCGGCCTATAAGGTGGATTGTTGCTCTTCTGGGAGATAAGGTAATCAATTTTGAACTGGAAGGACTGAAAACAGGAAGGCTGACTTACGGGTTAAGGACTATTGATGATAATCCTTTGACCATAGAAGATGCTGATGGTTATTTAGATATTTTAACCGGACAAGGTTTGGTGATTCTGGATTCGGATAGAAGAAGACAGATTATAGAAAATGCCATACTTGAGGCCCAGCAACAGTTGTGGTCAGGAAACTACAGGGTGGTTCTGGACCAGGATCTTTTAGAGGAAGTGGTTAACCTTGTAGAGCATCCGAATGTATTGGTGGGTAAGTTTTCTGAACGTTTTCTCTATATCCCCAAGGATATACTTATTAAAGCTATTGAATACCATCAAAAATATTTTGCGGTAACCGGACCCGGGGGCGAGGTTACTACCAGTTTTGTAATGGTTCAGAACGGTACCCAGGACATTACTGGCGACATTGTAAAAGGAAATCAGAGGGTTCTGGAAGCCAGGCTGAGTGATGCCGTCTTTTTCTATGAAGAGGACAGAAAACAGGGATTCGACCACTGGCTGGAAAAATTAAAGGGTGTAATTTTTTATTCAGGTATTGGGAGCATGTATGACCAGATAGAAAGGCTAGTAAGCCTATCGGATTTCTTATGTTCGAGTCTGGGCAAAGATCATATAAAAGATGATTTGAAAAGAGCTGCGGGTTTATGCAAGTGTGACCTGGTAACCAATATGGTGGTGGAGTTTCCCCAGCTGCAGGGAATAGTGGGAAGGGAATATGCGCTGGAAATAGGAGAAAAACCCTCAGTGGCCAAAGGTATTTTTGAACATTACAGGCCCAGGTTTGCCGGTGACCAGCTGCCCCGGACTGAAGAGGGGGCCCTGCTGTCTGTTGCTGAGAAGATGGATACCATCTGCGGCATGTTTTTGCTGGATAATATCCCTACCGGCTCCGAAGACCCTTTTGCTTTAAGGAGGAAAGCCTCTGGAATAGTGCTAAGCCTTCTGGATAAGGGTTATGATTTGGATCTTGAAGGGCTTATTGAATACAACCTTAATTTATACCAGGATAAATTTGGAATAGAAAAACCAGAAGGCCTTAACAGGATTATATTTGAATTTATCCTGGCCCGTTACCGGTTCAAATTGGAAAAAGAAGGAAAAAGACTGGATATTCTGGAGGCAGTGGCTGCCGCCGGTACCTGGTCTGTTACTGATATGGACTTAAGGTACAGGGCCCTGGAGAAATTTATGGGCCAGCATGATATTGAACTGATAGCCAACCCTATGATCAGATGCAAGAATATAATAAAAGAAGAAGAAATAGCAAAAATGGATGCCGGCCGGTTCAGGGAGTCGGGTGAAAAAAAGCTGTATGAGGCGGTAGAAAAGGTAAAAGAAATTGTTAAGAGCTGCAAACAGGAGAAAAAATATTTCCAGATGCTGACCGAGCTTGAAAAATTTGGCGAAGCGGTAAATAAGTTTTTTGATCAGGTTCTGGTAATGGATGAGGATGAGAACATAAGGCAGAACAGGATTAGCCTGGTAAAAGAAGCTAGGGACCTGTATCTTTTTATTGCAGATTTTTCCAGGCTGGTTATAGAAGGCTAACCTTTTTAGGGTTTTAAATAAACCCTAAAAAACATATAATTATTTAAAACTATTTATTGGAAGGGATTAAAGATGACAGACAAGAAATATGTATATTTCTTTGGAGAAGGCGCAAAAGAGATGAAAAAACTTTTGGGTGGTAAAGGTGCAAACCTTTCGGAAATGACCAATATCGGTCTTCCTGTACCGCCCGGATTTACTATTACTACGGAAGTATGTAATCTTTTTTATGAATTAGGTAAAAGATATCCTGAGGGACTGCAGGGACAGATTGATGAAGGTTTAAAGAAACTGGAAAAAAAGATGGATCTGGACCTGGGGGATAAGGACGATCCATTACTGGTTTCAGTAAGATCCGGAGCCGCTATTTCCATGCCGGGAATGATGGATACGGTATTAAACCTGGGCTTAAATGACATAACTGTAAACGGGCTTATTAAGAAAACAGGCAATAAAAGATTCGGATGGGACTCATACAGAAGATTTATTCAGATGTTTGGAGATGTGGTAATGGGAGTAGAGCATGATAAGTTCGAAGAAGCCATGCAGTCAATGAAGGATAAAAAAGGGGTCAAGTTTGATACTGATTTGAGCGCTGAAGATCTCCAGCAGCTGGTTGAAGATTACAAGCAGATTATAGACAGGGAAACAGGACAGAGTTTCCCCCAGGAACCCAGAGAACAGCTGCAGATGTCAATAGACGCTGTATTCGGTTCCTGGAATAATAAGAGAGCTATAACCTACAGAAATTTACATGATATACCCCATAGCATGGGTACTGCAGTTAATGTGCAGGCTATGGTATTTGGCAATATGGGTGAAAATTCCGGCACCGGGGTTGCTTTTACCAGGAATCCCTCTACCGGAGAGAATAAGGAATATGGAGAATACCTAATAAATGCACAGGGCGAGGATGTAGTTGCGGGAATCAGGACTCCCCAGCCTATTACCAAATTAAAGGAAGAAATGCCGGAGATATACCAGCAGCTCATGGATATATTCCAGAAGCTGGAGCAGCATTACAAGGATATGCAGGATCTTGAATTTACCATCCAGGAAGGCAAGCTTTTCATGCTGCAGACCAGGACTGGCAAGAGAACTGCAGCTGCTGCCCTGCAGATAGCGGTAGATATGGAAAAAGACGGTTTGATTGATAAGAAGACTGCGGTGATGAGGGTAGAACCCCAGCAACTGGACCAGCTGCTTCACAAGCAGATTGACAAGAATGCGAAGCAGGGGGCTGAGTTGTTGGCCAAAGGGCTGCCAGCTTCTCCGGGAGCAGCTTTAGGCAGAGTAGTATTTGATGCTGATGAAGCAGTAAGGGAATCGGAAAATGATCCGGTTATACTGGTCAGGACCGAAACTTCTCCCGAAGATATTGAGGGGATGTCGGTTGCCCAGGGCATATTGACTTCCCGGGGAGGCATGACTTCCCATGCGGCGGTGGTTGCCAGAGGAATGGGCAAGTGCTGCGTTGCTGGTTGTGAGAGCATCAAGGTGAGTGCCGACCAGAAATCTTTCTCGGCTGACGGCAAAAAGATAAATAAGGGCGACTGGATTACTCTGGACGGCTCCACCGGAGAGGTCTTTCTGGGACAGCTGGAGGTTGTAGATCCGGAAATTTCCGGTAATTTTGAGTTGTTTATGGACTGGATAGACCAGTTCAGTAAAATAGGGGTCAGGACCAATGCTGATACTCCCCATGACGCTGAAGTAGCCTTAAAGTTTGGAGCAGAGGGCATTGGTCTCTGCAGAACTGAACATATGTTTTTTGAAGCAGACAGGATAAAAGCAGTCAGGAAGATGATAGTTGCTTCCAATGAGGATGAAAGAAGAAAAGCGCTAATGGCTATCCTGCCTTACCAGAAACAGGATTTCATAGACATTTTCAAAGTTATGGAAGGCAAACCGGTTACTGTCAGATTGCTTGACCCGCCCTTGCACGAATTTTTACCTTCAGAACCGGAAGACATAAAAGAGATAGCTGATGAGCTGGATATTGAAGCCGATGAACTGGCTGCTACAGTAAAATCGCTCCACGAGATGAACCCCATGCTGGGGCACAGGGGATGCAGGCTGTCCATTACTTATCCAGAGATCCTGGAAATGCAGGCCAGGGCAATTTTTGAGGCAGCAATAGAGTTGACGGAAAAAGGAGTAAAGGTAGAGCCGGAAGTTATGATTCCGCTTGCCGGTACCTTAAAAGAGGTAAAGATACTGAAAGATCAGATTGTAGAGATTGCAGAAAATCTGATGGAAAAGAAAGGCTTGAAATTTGAGTACAAGGTAGGAACCATGATTGAGGTTCCCAGGGCTTGCGTGGTTGCGGATGAGATAGCTAAAGAAGCTGAGTTTTTCAGCTTTGGTACCAATGACCTGACCCAGCTAACCTTTGGTTTTTCCAGGGATGATGTAGGTAAGTTTTTACCGGATTATATTGAAAAGGGTATACTGGAAAAGGATCCATTTGCCAGCTTGGATATAAATGGTGTAGGCCAGATGGTGCTTATGGGCATCGAGAAAGGAAGGTCTGCCAGGAAAGATCTTAAGATAGGCATATGTGGAGAACATGGTGGAGATCCAAATTCGGTTAAGTTTTGCCACCGGGCTGGCATGGATTATGTTAGCTGTTCACCTTACAGGGTTCCCGTGGCCAGGCTTGCCGGAGCACAGGCCAATATAGAGGACGAATAAACAAACTAAAGGGCAGCCGAAAGGCTGCCCTTTTTTCTTAATTTTTTTACATTAACTCCTGATGATTGGTACAATAATTAAGTCCTGGTAAAAATGCTATATATAGGAGTATAGATGTCCAGAGGCCTTAAAGATGGTGAAGTAGAAGAGCTAAAAAGCAGAGCTGATATTATCGGCATTATTTCAGATTATGTTAATCTGAAAAAAAGGGGCAAGAACCATACAGGATTATGTCCCTTTCACCAGGAAAAAACGCCTTCATTTAGTGTTGATTCTTCCAGGCAGTTCTATCATTGTTTTGGCTGTGGTGAAGGCGGGGATGCAATCAGTTTTATTATGAAAATTGAAAATCTGGATTTTCTGGAATCGGTAGAGTTTATAGCAAAGAAGATAGGCTACCAGCTTAAATACAGCAGCAGCGGGTCTTCAAAAACTCGGAAGCTTAAGGAAAGGTTATTTGAGCTTAACCAGCTGGCCAAGACTTATTATCATTTTGTCCTGAATAACCCCAAAGCGGGCTCAAAAGTCCTCAAATATCTGAAAGAGAGAGGGTTTAATGGTGAAACTCTGGAAGAATTTGAAGTAGGATATAGTTTAAAGAAATGGGATTACTTTTCCAATCTGGCCCAGAAAAGGGGCTATAGGGCTGATGAGCTGATAGAAGCGGGGCTGTCTATCAGGAGCAAAAATAGGCAGCAAGGTATCTATGACCGTTTCAGGGAAAGGATTATGTTTCCCATAGGGGATGTTGTAGGCAAGACTATTGGTTTTGGAGGCAGGATTCTGGAGCAAGGCAAGAGCCAGTCTGCTAAATATATAAATACTCCTGAAACCAGAATATATTCAAAGAGTAAAAATATATACAATATACATCGGGCAAAAAACTATATTGTAGAAAAAGACAAGGTATTTATTGTAGAAGGTTATACGGATGTTATGGCGTTATCACAGTGTGGCATTAAAAATGTTGTGGCCAGCCTGGGTACGGCTTTAACTACTGACCAAATAAAACTTCTGGGGCGTTTTACCAAGAATGTTGGGCTGGTATTTGACAGTGATCAGGCAGGGCTTTCCGCTTCCATGAAAGGAATGGAGAGGCTCAGGGAATATAATCAGAATCTGGACCTTTACCATGAAAGCAATATGAACATAGAGGTAGTTTTGCTGGAGCAGGGCTATGACCCTGCAGATTATGTATTTAAAAAAGGCAGCAAAGCTTTTATGGAAAAAGTAAATTCGGCAGAAAATATTATTGATTTTACCATAGCCATTATTATTAAGAAATATGACTTAAGCAGTTTAAATCAAAAGGTTAGAGCCAGCAAGGAGCTGCTGGCATTTATAAGTACCCTGAATTCCAGGATTGTGCAGGAGGAATGTGTAAAAAAAATTGCCCGGGAACTGGACTTAAAGGAGGATTTACTTTTTGAGGAACTGGTAAATTTCAAAAACAGGGAGGATAAAGGAAATTCTTATTCTGTTCCGGAGAAATCTTCTGCTATCATTGATTCCCCCCAGAAGAAATTAGAGGTTGAAGCTTTGAGACTGATGGTAAATGGAGAAGGACTGAGCCAGAATTGTTTTCTGGGGCTGGAAGAAAGTTTTTTTAAATATGAAGATACCAAAAAATTGTTTAATATATTAATGAAAGTATTAAAGAAACAGGACTCTGGGCAAATAAACTTTCCTGTTGAAATTACGTCTGAATTATTGAAAGATTCTGAGGTCAGGAAGCTGTATAATTTTATTTATTATGACCCTAAATCTTATAAAAATGGAAAGGTTACCTGTGATGAGGTTTTATGCAACCTGAAGCTGTCCTATCTTTCAGAAAAGATTAATGGTTTGAGAAACAAGATGTTACAGATAGAAGAGGGGATAAAAAAAGGTAAAACTGATCAGGAGCTAAGCAGACAGTATGATAGGTTATATTCGCAGCTTATAGAGTTGGAACAAGAAAAGATTAAGCTGAAAATTTCTTGAAATTTATGCAATAATATTTAAAATGTATTTTTTGTTTTTGAGCTAAGGATTCAAATTTAACTATATTTGAGGTGACAAATATAATGAAAAGAGGGGCTGAATTTAAACTTGAAGAGGTTAAGGCTTTAATCAGTAAAGGCAAAGAAGAGGGGCTTTTAACTGCTGAAGAGATTAGTGAAGCTCTTGCAGAAGTTGACCTTAACAAGGAACAAATAGAGAGAATTTATGATGTGCTTCAGAATTTGGGTATTGAGATAATAAGTGAAGAAGATGGGGATATAGATAATGTAGGGGCGGATAAAAAGGAAGCAGCTTCAATTAAAAAGAAGCTGGATTTGACCATTAAGTCTCCTACCAATGACCCGGTTAGAATGTATCTCAAGGAGATAGGGAAGGTCAGGCTTCTTACTGCGGTGGAAGAGGTTCAGCTGGCTAAGCGGATTAAAAAAGGAGATATGGCCGCAAAAAGAAAGCTGGTGGAGGCTAACCTCAGGCTGGTAGTAAGTATTGCCAAAAAATATGTGGGCCGGGGAATGCTTTTTCTTGATCTTATACAGGAAGGTAATTTAGGCCTTATAAGGGCTGTTGAAAAATTTGACCATACTAAAGGCTATAAATTTTCTACCTATGCTACCTGGTGGATAAGGCAGGCTATTACCAGGGCTATTGCCGATCAGGCCAGGACTATAAGGATTCCTGTGCATATGGTAGAGACTATTAACAAGCTTATCAGGATACAGAGGCAGTTGCTGCAGAAATTAGGTCGGGAGCCAGCACCTGAAGAGATAGCAAAACAGATGGGATTTTCTCCGGATAAGGTAAGAGAAATAATGAAGATATCCCAGGAGCCGGTATCACTGGAAACCCCCATTGGAGAAGAGGAGGATAGCCATCTGGGTGATTTTATCGAAGATTCAGAGGTTGAGGCTCCTTCAGATGCTGCTTCCTTTACTATGCTGCAGGAACAACTACAGGATGTTCTAAATACTTTAAATGAGAGGGAAAGGAAGGTCATACAGTTAAGGTTTGGCCTTCAGGATGGACATCCCAGAACCCTGGAAGAGGTAGGAAGAGAATTTGGAGTTACCAGAGAAAGGATCAGACAGATTGAGTCCAAGACATTGAGTAAGTTAAGGCATCCTAATAGAAGTGGTGCATTGAAGGATTTTCTGGAGATATAGGTGTTTGATCCCGGTAGATTGTGCTTGCAATAAATATTTACTATATTATAATAACTGAACGTGTAAGGCTTTCCCCGATAGCTCAATGGTAGAGCATTCGGCTGTTAACCGAAGGGTTGTAGGTTCGAGTCCTACTCGGGGAGCCAATATACCCCAATATTGATAACAAAAATTAACAGAGAAAAATGGAAGATCCAATTATAGAATTTGCTAATAGAATAACTGAAGAAATTGAAGGATTCCTCTTAGCCTGCAAGCATAAAGGGGATAAAACTATTGATGATGTTCTTGAACGGCTTAAAGCTTTGAAAAAGCAGACCTAGGTCCCGGGGCAAAGTATATTATCTCAATCTTTTCTTCATATATCACAATCTTTTCGATGAATTTCTTTAGAAAATTTCTCTGCTCAAAAACATTTGAACCAACGAACACCTCTTCCATCTCTTTCCGATAAGACTCCATCATTGACCTGGTAATATAAACGGGCTGTATCCCGGAATTCATTTTCTCATAGTGTGCAATCTCATCCTGGATACTTTCCCTTTGTAATTTAAGCTCCCTAAGACGCTCTGCAATAAGCGACAGGTCTATCTGCCCGCTTTCTATGGCTTCATACTGCCGTCTGGATCTTATCTGGAGGTCTGAAGCCTTCTTTTTAAGTTCCGTGATCTTTCTGCTATGATCAGTTCTGAGGGATTTTGTGGCTTTATTTATACCATTTACCAGTTTTTTCATGTTTGAATCAGAAAACACCAGTTCCTTTACCCGTGAAATAATATCTAAATCAATCTCATCTGCCCGCAGTCTTTTTCCGGGACATACAGACTTACCTTTTCTTGAATAGCACAGGCAGTTATAGTAGGCGTATTTTTTATTTCTCCCATATCCGGTAACTCCATAGGCACTGCCGCATTTACCACAGCTTAAAAGTCCCGATAAAAGGTAAGTACTGGCAGTAACCCTGGCCGGGGTATTTGTTGGCTGTCTTTTCTTTATCAAATCCTGAACCCGGTTAAATAGTTCTTCACTTATAATAGGCTCATGGGTATCCTTTATTATCACCCACTCACTTTTTGGCTTAAACTTGGATCCCATAGTCTTTTTGTCCCTTTTATTAAAAACAGTCCAGCCAATATAGGTCTCATTTCTTAAGATATTAGCGATTGTAGACTTGCCCCAATAGGATCCGGAACGGGGTTTAAGACCCATTTTTATAAGTTCCATGACGATTTTTTTTAACCCATTACCATTTGCATAGAGATTGAATATAGTTTTTACAACCCTGGCCTCATCTTCATTTACTCCATATTTTGTTTTGGGGTTGCCCCTGTCATCAAAGACCTTTACATTCTTATAGCCATATAAAGGGTATCCGCCATTCCTGTAGCCTTTCCTGGCATTTTCTATCATCCCCCTCAAAGTCTCCTGGGCCAGTACAGCACTATAAAATTCATCTATTACTTCACTGTGATTCAGACAGTAGATTCTGTTAATTGTAAACAAAGTAGCAGTGCCCATAAAACCAGACTTTTTTAAGGGCACTGCTTTTTGATTTTTGCCCTAAATAAAATTCTTAAAACCAATTTGGAAAAGATTGCAATTTAGCCTAAAATATGGTATGTATATATAAATAATACATGCAATATTATGGACATAAGCGCTA
>JAIOXO010000025.1 GCA_022396035.1 Actinomycetes bacterium
CATACCTATTAAAGGGGATAAATATTTCATATCCAAATCAAGTCTGGGGAACAGATATCACCTATATCAGGATGAGAAAAGGATTTATGTATTTAGTTGCGATAATGGATTGGTATTCAAGATATATTTTAAGCTGGGTGCTTTCTAATACACTATCGGTAGATTTTTGTTTAGAATCACTGGACATGGCATTTAAAATAGCAAAGCCTGAGATTAATAACTCTGACCAGGGAAGCCAGTTTACTTCAGAAGAATATGTGGAAAAAGTTGAGGCAGCCAATATAAGGGTAAGTATGGATGGAAGGGGCAGAGTATTTGATAATATATTTACCGAAAGATTATGGAGATCCCTAAAATATGAAGAAGTATATTTAAAAGATTATGCCAGCTGCATTGATGCAAAAGCATCTATAGATGAATATTTTACTTTTTACAATAACGAAAGGCTGCATTCAGCCCTGGGGTATTCTCCTCCAACAGAGGTTTATTTTAATAAAGATCGTATTGTTTCTAATATAAAAGTGTAGCTATAGCTTAGTTGATATTTTGTCTTGACAATGGGGGTAACCTTAATTAAGGCAGTCAGATAGTGATGGTTACAAGATACCTAAAAAAGGGCTTTTTAAATACGTTTCCAGCCCCAATTACTTTGGCGAAATCTTAGAGTGGATTGGCTGGGCTATACTTACCTGGTCTCTGGCAGGCCTGGCTTTTGCAATGTTTACTATAGCCAATCTCCTGCCCCGGGCTCTTGCCAATCACAGGTGGTACCAGAAAAATTTTGATGATTATCCTGACCGGCGGAAAGTAATAATACCTTTTCTCTTCTAACCAATCCATCAGTTGCGGAGCTTATATAAACAGACTTACATCAGATTCCTGGGCCTTTTCAATAAAAAAGCCTACTCCCACACAGGCCTTAACTTCGTCTATCATATCTTCACGGGGTATTTCCAGGATACTCATGCTCATCTGACAACCGTAAAGATTTACCCCCATATCAATAGCCATATCCCTCAATTGGGGGAGGGTGGTTGCATTCTTGGATTTGATCATTTTGTTAAACATCCATCTTCCTATACCACCGAAACTGTATCTGGAGGGGTGTGTTTTATTGATGTCGCCGCGCTCCATAAATCCCATTAGTTTGCCCAAAAAACTCTTACCGGTCCGCTGTTTTTTCTTTAGAGCCTTCAACCCCCAGAAAGTAAAAAACATGGTTACTTCCATATCTGAAGCGGCCGCTCCGGTAGCCATTATAAATGCAGCCATAAGCTTATCCATATCTCCACTAAACACCACCATGGACATTTTTTTCTTCTCAGCCATTATGTTTCACCTCTTAAAACAAGTCTCTTATCATATCTTTTTTCGAATTTGATTCATCTTTAAGCACCTCGGTAAGCAAATCATAAGCCTTTATAATTTTCTGGTTGGCTATGGAATAGTATATATTGTTTCCGTCTCTTTGCCTATTTACAATGCCCTTGGATTTTAGCAAAGAAAGATGCTGGGATATGTTGGACTGGGGCAGTCCGGTTTTTTTAACTATCTCGGTTACAGTTAGGGTTTTATCCCGTATGGCATCAATTATGGCCTGCCTCCTGGGATTGGATATGGTTTTACACATATCCGAATGTAAATTGTAAAATGTCTCTTTTTTCATTTTCTCCTTTGTAATAATTAACAGTATTATAGCAATAATATTATAACATGAAAACATATTAATATTGCAATATAAATGTGTTTACAGTTTTTCCCTAAACTATTACAATACCATTATATTTATTTTATGATTAATCCATGAACCATAACCACCAGACAACCATAACCAAAAGGAAGATTGCAACCTTTTCTTTGGTAGTTTCCATAGTATTGGTAGTAATAAAGGTATTGGCAGCCTATTTTTCCAACAGTCTGGGGGTGTTTTCTGAGGCTTTAAACAATGGCCTGGACCTGGTAACCGTATTCATAGCTTTCATAGCTATAAGAATGGCCAGTAAACCTCCGGATGCAGATCACACCTATGGCCATGGAAAGTATGAAAATTTTGCCGCATTTGCTGAAACCATAGTAATAAGTGGCCTGGGTATATTTATAATTTATAAATCAATACAGAGGCTTATCTATCAAAATTTTGTATTAAGCATAGGCTGGCCGGTATTTTTAGTGCTGGGGGTATCGGTAGCCCTGAATATAGTAAGGGTAGCCGTACTGGCCAAAGCAGCAAAGAAGTTTGATTCTTTTACCTTTAGAGCAGAATTTCTAAATTATAGCGGAGATATAGTTAGCTCACTGGTAGTAATTGCCGGTCTGATATTTGCCGGTTTCGGGGCCTATATTGCAGACCCTATTGCCTCCATAATAGTAGCAGTGGTGGTTATTGCTCTAAGCATCAGGCTCTCGGTCAGCATAGTTAAAAACCTGCTGGATTATGTGCCGGTACAGGTTACCAGAAAGATTGAGAAGACCCTGACCGATATGAAGGATATAGATGCAATAAATGATTTAAAGGTCCATGAGGTAGGAGGTATCAAATTCATCAATCTCAGCCTCAACCTGGCCAACAACCTGTATCTTACCCAGGCCGAGAATATCAAGGATGAGGTAAGGAAAAAAATAAGGCAGAAGTTTCCAAACTCAAATATTATTGTGGAACTAAAGCCCAGGCTGGCTGATGGAAATATATCCGATTATATTAAGCAGGTGACTTTAGACCAGCCGGAAATAAAGGATGTACATAATATCTTTTTGTATTCAGTGGGAGGATATACCGATATCTCGGTCCATGTGGAATTAGCCAATGATATGAGCCTGCAGCAGGTAGAAGATTTAACCAGCCAGACCGAACAGAAGATAAGGGAAAAAGTAAAGAACTTAAGAAAGATTTATATACACTCCGAAGATCTTTCCGGATATGACAGCTGGGAGGATGTAACCCTGAATTCGGAAAAACTGATACAAGAAATTAAAGACAAAGTAACTCCCTATATAGATCCCGGGACCTGCCATGATTTTACCGTACTTAGAAAAGGAAAGAGTTATCATGTTGCCTTCCATTGCCGGATGGACAGTAAATTGAAAATCGAACAAGCCCACAGGATAATAACCGAAGCAGAGTACAATCTAAGGACCCAGATAAAGCAGGTTGATGAAGTATTGATACACGCAGAACCCAGTTGAGCTTTGTTTAATAGTTGATTTTTGTTTTACCGCCAAATATAAATAATATCTTTAAGCTGTGCCCCTGCATAGACTCAATCCGGTGGGTTTCTCCCTTGAGTATGTGGGCAAATTTTCCTTTATCCAGAGAAAACCAGTTATTTTCTATTTCTATTTTGCCTTTGCCTTTGATAACATAAAGGGCTTCATCCACATCATGGCTATGGGCCAGGGGCTCAGTACCGGGCTTAAACTCCACAATTCCCAGCCCCAAAGAGTCTGAAGCCAGGAACCCCCGGTTTCCAAAAGCGAATTTTACCCGCCTGTCTTCAAATTCTGTTGTTTCTATATCGTCACTTGAAAATACAGGCTTCATTTATTTTCCCCCAGGAGCCTGTCTATCTCTTTTTTATCAAAACCTACCACCACTTTGCCCCCAATATCAATTACCGGGACTCCCATCTGTCCTGATTTTTCTATCATTTCTTCCAATTTTTTCCTGCTGCTGCTCACATCAATTTCCTGGTAATCTACCCCTTTTGATTTAATATAGTCTTTGGCCTGTTTGCAGTAGGGGCAGGTATTGGTTGAATATATGAGTACATTATTCATTTAGGGCAGCCTCCTTAATGGCTTCATCTATCGCTTCTTTTTCAAAACCAATGACTATTCTTCCATTGAAATCAATTACGGGGATGCCCATTTGCTTGGATTTTTTTACCATTTCATCCAGGTTCTTTTGATCTGAACTTATATCCACTTCATCATACCGCACACCATTTTCGCTAAGATAGTCTTTAACCCGGGCACAATACGGACAGGTGGGGGTGGAATAAACCAATACTTTTTTCATTAAAATCAGCCTCCTTGTATCTATTTACAAACCTGTTTCCAATATAACTATAAAGGTTTGGGTGGTTAAATAAAATCAATAATAAATTTAATACCCAGGTATAATAAAAACAAAGCGCAGGCAAACAAAATTATCCGGTATACTTTCTGGTTGAGGAACCTTTTCCCAGTGCTTACCAAAAAACCTACAAACATGAACCATATAAAGTCAGCGCTGATATGGCCAACGAAAAAGGAACTAACTCCGGCAATATTATAATTCATGGCTTTTATCATAAAGGCTGCCCCTATGCTTACCCACCATATATACCAGTAGGGATTTATAAGGCTTACCAGCGCCCCCTTGAGCATAAAATTGGCAGAATAGAACCGCCGGGTGCGGTTACCCTGACCAGATTGATTAAAATCAATGCTTATTTTTTTCTTTACTACTGAATATATAAGCTGGCCGCCCAGGTAAAGCAGAAATAATCCCCCCATTATACCGATAATTTTCATAAGCAAAGGATTGTCCAGGTATTTGAGTATTCCCAGAAAGAAGCTCAATACCAGCAATAATTCCAGCAGGGAATGTCCCAGGGATATGAAAAATGAAGCCCAGAAACCTTTATGGGCCACACCGGTGACGGTAAGTGTAAACATAGGGCCGGGAACCATGGCGCCCGAGAACCCTACCACCATAGCCCCAAAAAATATTTCAACAAGTTCTGTCATCAGTCTCTTGTACCCTGTTGGTTAGCTTGCCAATGTTTTCAATTTCGCAGGTAATTTCATCCCCCACGCTCAACAGCTTTTTCTCTTTGCTAAATATACCGACACCTGCCGGGGTACCGGTGGCTAACAGATCGCCGGGCATAAGGGTTATAGTTTGGGAGATATATGAAATAAGGATTTTAATATCAAATATCATTTCCGAAGTATTGGAGTTTTGCCTCAGTTCCCTGTTTACATAAGACCGGAGGTTTAGGTTCTGGGGATCCTCAATTTCTTCTCCTGCTACTATCCTGGGACCAATGGGAGCAAAAGTATCGAAGCTTTTACCCCGGTACCATTGTCCTTCTTCTCTCTGGATATCCCTGGCTGTAATATCATTTATAATGGTATATCCGTAAATGTGGCTGAAAACTTCTTCCTTGCTTACCTTGGAGGTCTTTTTACCAATTATTACCGCCAGTTCCACTTCATAATCCAGTTCTTTTGTCTGGGGAGGGTAAACTATAACCTGGCCGTTTTTTATAATGCTGCTGTTGGCTTTGGAAAATAGAACCGGCTTTGTAGGAAAACGCCCATCCTGTTCATCAACATGAGACTTATAATTCATGCCCACGCATATTATTTTACCCGGGACATAGGTTTTAATGTCAATTTCCATAAAACAAACTCCCTAACCAATTTGTATAGGTATAATATAATAGGCTATTTTTTAAAGCTTTGCCATATCCAGTTTATTTTATTGCCTAAACAGATCCAAAAAATTTTCCCATAATGATTTACTCTTTTCCTGTTGCTCCTCCTGCTGTTCTTCCAGCTTCAAGCCGTCTGTCTGCATTATAAACTGAACCTAGCTGCCGGTGTTTCTACAATCAGCAAAAGAGATGGCTCTTCTTCATATTTTTTCTATATTTTAGTAATATGAGCATGACAAATTTATGGCAGGAGGAGGAATACAGTTTGAGGTTTGTCGATTATAAATGCAGCCAGTGCGGCCAGGTTTCAGAACTGGTAGTAACTGCCGATAGTGACATAAAGTGTCCGGGATGCGGAAGTAGTGGTATGCAGCGTATCTTTTCAGGACCGAATCTGGCTAATAAGAATTCTGTACAGGCAGATTCAACATCTTCAAAAAGCTGTTCAGGGTCCTGTACTTCCTGCAGCGGGTGCAGTTAGAGAAATTGACGTGTTTTTAAGTAAATTAGAGTTAAAAAATTTCAGGAATTATCAGAATCTTAAGCTGGATTTTAACCGGGGAACCACGCTGATAACCGGTGATAACGGGCAGGGCAAGACTAATCTTCTGGAGTCCATCTATTACCTTTCCTGTGGAAAATCACACCGTACCGCCAGCCAGAAGGAATTAATAATGGATGGCCAGGATTTTGCTCTGATAAGGGCCATGATACAGGGAGCAGATAAGCCCAGACTCATAGAATTTGAGCTAAGGCGTGACAATAGTTATAAGTTAAGGATAGACAGGGTTTATTTTCGAAGAAAATCAGAGTTTACCTCTCTTGTGTCTGCAGTGATTTTTTCTCCTGATGATTTAAATATTATCAAAAGCAGCCCCTCTCACCGGAGAAATTTTTTAGACCATATTCTGGACAGTACCCATAATAATTTTCCGGGCATAAGGCTCAAATATCAGAAAACACTTAACCAGCGCAATTCTCTTATTAAAAGCATGAGTCGCCAGAAACTCTCAGGGGATAATCCTACCTTGAAGGTATGGAATGAAAACCTTATAAATTACGGAAAGAAGATAATTGAATACCGGCTGGAACTGGTACAGGGTATAGAGGAGAGGTTTAGCCAGCTGGTTGAATATTTTTTTCCGGGATGCAGGGCCAAGCTGGCCTATGTACCCAGCTGGAACCGGGAGAAGAACCAGAGCCCTGCAACCGCCGGAGGGATGGAATCAGACTACAAGGAAGCCATGACCGATGCCTGGGACAAGGACCTGGCATTAAAGAGTACCACCATAGGCCCCCACAGGGATGATCTGTATATATCCCTGCAGGGTTCTGATCTCAGGAGTTTTGGCTCCCAGGGCCAGCAGCGGATAGCTGCTGTATCCTTAAAATTATGTGAGCTGTTCTTTCTAAACCAGCAGCTGGGCAAGAGCCCCATACTTCTCTTAGATGATGTATTGTCGGAGCTGGATGTGATCAGAAAGAAATTGCTTATAGAAAAACTGGGAGATGGTTTTCAGACCTTTATTACTGCTGCCAATATACATTACCTGGATGATTTGCCTTTAAATATTGCCGCTTCCCATGTGGTAAAAAATGGAAATATATACAGTGGTGATTAAGGGGTGTTTACCCCTGGAAAACCTTTTATTCTGAATATTAATATATACCATATTATGATATCATTATTTAAAAATTGTAACTTCATTGTAACCACGGTAAAACTGAAGCCGCAGGAGAAATAATGGAACTGGCAAGCATATATTTCAGGATATTGAATATCTTATTGGCGCCGGTATTTTTAATTGGGTTTTCTGCTGCCATATTTAGTTCTGTAGACCATTCGGAGATCATAAGAGCTAAGCTGGCTGGAGATATTGGCCAACCGGTGAACAAGAGCATGGAGCAAAATGGGTAAAGACAATATACAGCCTCTGGGAAATATTATAGATGAAGTTGTGGGCCAGTTAAATATTGGGCACCGGCTCAAAGTATCTGGGATATTTAATCATTGGAAGGATATAGTGGGATCACAGATAAGCAAAAAATCCAAACCGCAGAGGCTAAAAAACGGTACCCTGTATGTATCGGTTACCAGCTCTACCTGGGCCAATGAGCTGGACCTGATGTCGCAGCAGCTTATAGAGAAGATAAACCAATATGCCGGGTGTGAGGTTGTAGAGCAAATCAGGTTTAAAGCAGACCTGAAAAACGATGATTTTTAGTTGAACCGGGTACTAAAATTTTGGTAAAAATATGTTATAATATTCAGGAATAAAAATAAAATTTTTACCCTGTAAGAATATGTTTGTATTTGGGGTAATGAGTATAATATTGGCGGCTTTTGGCTGTTTACTTATTACCCTTTATTTATGTAAAGATGGTTAAGAGGTGTGTTTTTTGGTAAATTCTAATTATGATGCGAAAGATATAACGGTTTTAGAGGGTTTGGTTGCGGTAAGAAGGAGACCGAGCATGTATATTGGCTCTACCGGCTCCAGAGGGCTGCACCATCTTATATATGAAGTAATAGACAACAGCATAGACGAGGCCATGGCCGGGGTATGTGACAATATCCTGGTGGTGTTAAACAGGGACAATTCGGTTACTGTAGTAGACAATGGCAGAGGGATACCGGTTAAGAAGGTAGATAAATATAATCTTTCGGCAGTGGAAGTGGTGCTTACCAAACTTCATGCCGGGGGAAAATTTGGTGGCGACGGCTATAAGGTATCGGGCGGACTGCATGGTGTAGGGGTATCGGTAGTAAATGCTCTTTCTGAAAAACTTACTGTAGAGGTAAGAAGGGATGGCTATGTTTTCAAGCAGGAGTTCGCCAGGGGAGAGCCTACTACCAAGCTTAAAAAAGTTGAACCTGCCAAATCCCATGGAACCGTAATAAAATTTTACCCTGATCCATTAATATTTGAAGAGATTAATTACAAATACGAGATACTGTCCAGCAGAATGAGGGAGATGGCCTTTTTAAACCAGGGACTTAAGATTACCCTGGTGGACCAGAGAGACGAGATAGAAAAAAGGGATGTCTTTCAGTATAGGGGTGGAATAGTAGACTTTGTAAAGTATTTATGTGAAAAAAAAGATGTACTGCATAAAAAGGTTATATACATAAGCAATGCAGAAGACGACCATGAGCTGGAGATAGCCATGCAGTATACCGACGGCTATTCGGAAAGTATCTTTTCCTTTGCCAACAATATTAATACCACTGAAGGGGGAACCCATCTCAGTGGTTTTAAGGGTGCTTTAACCAGGACCATCAATGATTATGCCCGTACCAACAAACTGCTTAAGGAAAAAGAAGATAACCTTACTGGCGAAGATATAAGGGAAGGACTTACCGGTATTATAAGTGTTAAGCTGAAAGATCCTCAATTTGAAGGCCAGACTAAAACTAAGCTGGGCAATAGTGAAATAAAGGGTTTTGTGGAGAGTACGGTAAATGCCAAACTGGCAGAATTTCTGGAAGAAAACCCTTCCATAGGAAAAGTTATAGTAAACAAGAGCATGGAGGCAGCTAGAGCCAGAAATGCTGCCAAGAAGGCCAGAGATCTTACTAGGAAGAAATCCCTTCTGGAAAGCAGTTCTTTACCCGGCAAGCTGGCTGACTGTTCGGTAAATGACCCACAGTTTTGTGAACTGTTTCTGGTAGAGGGAGATTCGGCAGGGGGCAGCGCCAAACAGGCTCGTGATCGCCG
The DNA here is from genome assembly GCA_022396035.1 of Actinomycetes bacterium. Lineage (NCBI taxonomy): Bacteria > Bacillati > Actinomycetota > Actinomycetes > Actinomycetes bacterium. The sequence continues at coordinate 9,140 of JAIOXO010000025.1, forward strand.
GTTCCAGGCCATACTGCCCTTGAAGGGGAAAATATTAAATGTGGAAAAAGCCAGGCTTAACAAAATACTTAACAGTGTAGAAATACAGGCCATAATTACCGCTATGGGCACCAGCATTGATGAAGAGTTTGATATAGGAAATGCCCGTTATGGCAAGATAATTATAATGACTGATGCGGATATAGATGGAGCCCATATCAGGACCCTTATCTTAACTTTCCTTTTTAGGTATATGCCGGGGTTACTTGAAGAGGGCTATGTTTATATTGCCCAGCCGCCGCTGTACCAGGTAAAGAGCGGTAAACAGGTTTATTATGCTTACAGTGAAAAAGAGCTGCAAGCGGTGCTGGAAAAAGTTAAGGGTTCCAAAGTTGATGTACAGCAGTACAAGGGTCTGGGAGAGATGGATGCTGAGCAGCTGTGGGAGACCACCATGAATCCCGAGACCAGAACATTACTTAAGGTGGAGATAGAAGATGCTTTAATTGCTGATGATATATTTTCCACACTTATGGGCAGTAAGGTTGAACCCAGAAGGGATTTTATACAGAAAAATGCAAGAGACGTTTCATTTATTGACATTTAGGCAGGCAGATAATGGTATTTGAATTAAGAGGAAAAGTAAAGAATATTGAAATAGAATCCGAGATGCAGGAGTCTTACCTGAATTATGCCATGAGCGTAATCATAGGAAGGGCACTGCCGGATGTAAGGGATGGACTGAAGCCGGTACATCGAAGAATTCTCTACGCTATGCAGGATATGGGGATGACCCATAATAGCGCCTATAAAAAATGTGCCAGGATTGTAGGAGAGGTACTGGGCAAGTACCACCCCCATGGAGACACGGCAGTTTATGATTCCATGGTGAGGATGGCCCAAGACTTTTCTCACCGCTATCCCCTGATAGACGGGCATGGCAACTTTGGATCCATAGACGGGGACAGCGCCGCTGCCATGAGGTATACAGAAGCCAGGCTTTCCAGGATAGCCGGAGAGCTGCTGGTGGACCTGGAAAAGGAAACGGTTGATTTTGTGGACAATTTCGACAGTTCCCTCAAAGAGCCCAGAGTGCTTCCTGCTAAATTCCCGAATTTATTGGTTAACGGCTCTTCCGGAATCGCAGTAGGCATGGCTACCAATATCCCTCCCCATAACCTGGGAGAGGTTATTGATGCTATCGTACTTTATATCGATAATCCCCAGGTTACAGTAATGGAACTTATGAAGAAGTTAAAAGGCCCTGATTTTCCTACTGGGGGCATGATTATGGGTATGGATGGAATAGTTAATGCCTATAAGAGTGGCAGGGGAAGGGTTGTAATGAGGGGGAAAGTACATCTTGAACAGCAGAAAAAAGGTAAACCCCAGGTTATTATAAGTGAGCTTCCTTATCAGGTTAACAAGTCCAAGCTGATTGAGAAAATAGCTGAACTGGTAAAGACCAAGAAAATTGAAGGTATCAGTGATTTAAGGGATGAATCGGATAAAGCAGGAATGAGGGTAGCAGTAGAGCTCAAGAGGGATGTAGAGCCTAATGTAATCATCAATCATCTTTATAAGCACACCCAGCTGGAGGAAACCTTCGGCATTATACTGATTGCCTTAGTGGATGGGGTTCCCAAGACTTTAAATCTGCCGCAGCTGATTGAAGAGTATAAGAAACACAGGTACCAGGTAGTAGTAAGAAGAATAAAGTATGAGCTAAGAAAAGCAGAAGAGCGGGCCCATATACTGGAAGGCTTGCTGATAGCCCTGGATAATCTGGATGAGGTTATAAAAACCATAAGGTCTTCCAAGGATGTAGCTACTGCCAAGAAGAGACTTATTAAAAAGTTTGATCTTTCACCAGTGCAGGCCCAGGCCATACTGGATATGAAACTGCAGAGGCTTACCGGGCTGGAAAGAGACAAGGTTAAAAGTGAATACAAGGACCTGCAGAAGAGGATAACCGAACTGAAAAAGATATTAGGTAGTGACGAGCTTATATACAAGATTATCAAGGAAGAGCTTCAGGATATGAAGAAGAAATATGCGGATCCCAGAAGAACCGATATAACTACCTCGTCAGCAGATATGGAAATAGAGGACCTTATTCCCGAGGAAGAGAATGTAATAGCAGTTACCCATTCAGGGTATATTAAAAGGGTTCCGGTTACTACTTACAGAAAGCAGAGAAGGGGCGGCAGGGGAGTTAGCGGCATGAATTTGAAACTTGATGATTTTATGGAGCACTTGTTTATCTCTTCTACCCACCACTACATAATGTTCTTTTCCAATAAGGGTAAAGTGTACAGGCTTAAGGTACATGAGCTGCCTACCGGAAGCAGAACCTCCAAGGGAAAGGCCATTGTTAATATCCTTCCCTTTCGTTCGGGAGAAAGGGTTACTGCCATAATAGCGGTTAAAGAATATAATGAGGACGAATACTTGATAATGGCCACCAAAAAGGGACTGGTTAAGAAAACGGTGATTACTGATTATGATACCTCCAGGAAAGATGGAATTATAGCCATAAATATCCGCAAGGGTGACGAGCTGATTAAAGTGGAAAAATCCAGTGGAAATGACGATGTCATAATAGTTTCCCAGAATGGCAAGGCCATCAGGTTCTCAGAACAGGATTGCAGGTCTATGGGAAGAACTGCTACCGGGGTAAAGGGCATGAACCTTTCCAAAGGGGACCAGGTTCTTACCATGATGGTGGTAAAAGATATAGACGCAGACCTGTTTGTTCTAACTGAAAATGGATTTGGCAAAAGAACTCCCCTGCCCAAATATAATCGGCAGAACCGGGGAGGCCAGGGAGTATCGACGGTTAAGCTTACCGAGAAAAGGGGTAAGCTGGCTGGGGCCGGTATAGTCAGGGAAGGCCAGGATATAATGGTTATCTCTACCAATGGTGTGCTGATAAGGACTCCGGCAAAATCTATTTCCAGAACCGGGAGATCCACTACCGGAGTTAAGATAATGAATCTGGACAAAGATAGCAGGATTGCCTCCTTTGGCATTATAGCTCCTGAAAACTAAAATATTTTTAACCTATATAATTTTTAGAAAATTTTATAAAATAAAATTAATACTTTGTTAAACCATAAAGAAAGGAAGAGAGATGTCAGAAGAGAACAAACCAGAGGTACATCCGGATTTCAACAAAAAAAGCTCAACCAGCATGGACCCGAAGATGGCTGTACTTATTTCCCACATCGGTTTTGTTGTTGGAGCGGGCTGGCTTTCAGGGCTAATCGTTTATTTGCTGGAAAAGGAAAACTATTTTGTTAAGTTCCATGCTATGCAGTCGTTGATAATAGGTATCGCGGAGATTATTGGCTATATAATAGGTGCAATCTTAAGCGTATTTATAATTGGAGTAGCATGTTTTCCTATTGTCTGGATTGCAGCTTTGATTATCAGGATAATAATAGTAATGAAGGCTAATCAGGGCGAACTCTACAAGTTCCCTGGTATTGGTGGAATGGCTGAAAAATACACCAAGATGTAATTTCGTCTTTTATGATCGATCAGGAGAGAGTGATGACAGTAGAAAGAAAAACTTTAAAAAGCATAAGTGAATTATCAATATTCAAGTACTTGCTGGTTTTCTACCTTATATTCTTTGTCATTGCCCTTATTGTTACGGGAATAGTATTTCTATTTACCTGGTTGGGATTTGCTGCGGCAGGGGCAAGCATGAATGATATGTTAGCCAATGCAGGAATAAACCTGGACTGGATACCAGGAGGGGGAGCCATAGGAATTGTTGTGTTTATTATTGGCGGCCTTATTGGCTCTGTAATTTATGCCGCGATAGGTACCTTGACCATGTGGATACTTAATATTATCCTGAAAATAAGCGGGGGAATTGAATTAAGGTTTGTTGAGAGAAAACAAAGCTAACAGAGTGTAGGGTTTGCATATATACCTTGACAAAATTACCTTTAATTGGTATTTTTTGCTCTGTTCTTTTTGGATGGGGGCCTATAGCTCAGCTGGTTAGAGCGCATCCCTGATAAGGATGAGGCCTCTGGTTCGAGTCCAGATAGGCCCACCATAAAAAGTTGGCTGCATATCTATGGTTAAGATCAGCCCACCTGACAGGATAGTGTTTATTTAGTGGTAATTTGACAATAAGTAGACTGTTGGTTGGCCTGATTGGAAACCAATGTCTTTGGATGTGGGGATGTAGTTCAGTGGGAGAACGCTTGTCTGGCAGACAAGAGGTCGGCGGTTCAAGTCCGCTCATCTCCACCAATTCTAATTTAATTATAGACAAGCTTGCAGTTATTTGGTATATTCTGTAATTGCATCTAAAGTGGGGGTGTAGCTCAGTTGGGAGAGCGCCTGCCTTGCAAGCAGGAGGTCAGCGGTTCGATCCCGCTCATCTCCACCATTTTTTTCTAAATTCCAGAGTTAGTTTCCAATGCCCTTCAGCCTTTAGTAGCGTTATAAAAGCCGGTTTTACAAGTAGAACTATAATTTGTTTACTTTAATTTCTTTTTTCAATCTCTGCACCTGGCCTGTATCTATTTTACCGGGAACATCGGTTAAAAGATTAGCCGAACCGCAGGCTATAGCAGTGGATAAGATGGCGGAGGGCGGCAGCTTGTTAATGATGCCATATAAAAAGCCGGCATCTACCGAATCCCCGGAACCTACCGTGTACATCCCTTCCACTCTGGGCGGTATAGCTTCCAGCAGATTCTGCTGGCTACCATACAGTGCTTTTCTTGGTCCATCAGTAATAAGGATAGCTTCAATGCCTGACCCAATCAATCCGGCTATACGGCTGGGGGTATCCGCATACTGCAGTTTAATGTTTTCAAGCTCTTCCATATTTATGCTAAGGTAATCAGGTACTGCTTTTATGCCCCAGGTCAATGCTTCGGCGGATGCATCCAGCAGCACCCTGATATGATCCTGGCGGCAAATTTTAATTATCTGTTCATAGGTATGGCTATCCATACCGGAAGGAAGGCTTCCTGCCAGAACAAGATAATCCCCGGGCCCGGCCTTACTTCTTATCTGGTTAAACATAGCCCTGGTTTCTGCCGGGGATATGCATGGGCCGTATTCATTTATCTCTACCACGTTGTTGTTTTGTTTTTCAATTATCTTGGTATTAACTCTGCTTGAACCTTCTATCTTTAGCAGATCTGTGTCTATACCTTCCAGGGCCAATCTTTCCAGTATAAATGACTGAAAAGTTCCACCACAAAATCCCAGAGCCTGGCTTCTTATCCCCAGATGGCTTAGGGCTCTGCTGATATTAATGCCTTTGCCCCCAACCGATATGGATGTCAGCCGGCTGCGGTTTATCTGGTCATGCTTTAACTGCCGGGTTTCATAAATGAGATCTAAATTCAGGTTCAAGGTCAAAGTGTAAATCATGCTTAGCTTCTCTTTCTTTTTCCCAGGAGTATAACATCTTTAATGGAGTGCTCGTCCTTGGCCTGAGTCCACCTTAGCTCAAAATCTTCTTCTGCTATAATCTGGGACAGGAAAGTGTGGGTTCTGAGCATCAGATTTCTTTTGTCCCTGGAGGATACCAGGAAAAAGGCCGCTATTATATTCAGGTTACAGTTTTCAATAGACAGTCCGTTTTTACATCTTACCATGAACAGCTCAAAAAAGCCCTTTTGGTCAATTATTATATTGGGCATTATTATCTCATCAGTTATCTGGGTACTGCTTTCCAGCTCCCTTTTTTCAAATTTCTGGTAGAAATACCGGGGATCTTCATCCAGTTTTTCGGCCAGAGTTTTGGAAATCATCATATACAGCTGAGCTATAGTCAAGCATTGTTTAAGATCTAAAACTGTGCTGTTTTCAACCACCTGGTGAAAATCATCCTTTTTAATATTATCCCTTTCATAGATTATATTCTTGAGCTCATGTTCCAGTCTGCCGGAGGTAAGGGGCCTATCCTTGGGAGTTACCCCATCAAACAGGTAGAGCAGGGCATGTTCCTTTCCTTTAACTCTTTTTCTTCCATAGGCAAAGTAGATTATAATTCCTACAACAATCAAAGCCACACTCAGTATAATGGCGTTTTTACCCATCTCAATGATTACAAAGATAAAACCCATAATGCCCGCAATCTGTATCCAGGGGAAAAAGGGAGCCCTGAACCCGGGCCGGTAATTCTGAAGATTGCTGCTGCGCAGCACTATTACTGAGAGGATGGAAAGTATATAAGCCAGTATGACTATGGTAGAAGCTACTTTTACCAGCAGGTCCAGCTCCAAAAACAGGAAGATGATTATAAACAGCCCGGTGGCAAATATTGCTATATAGGGAGTATGAAACCTTTTATGTATCTTTCTAAACATAGCAGGGAAAAGCCTGTCCCGGCTTAAGGCAAAGGGGTATCTGGAGGCAGATAAAATGCCTGCATTTACTGTAGATATGAAGGCAAGTATGGCTGCTATACTTAATAAGACGACCCCTCCCATGCCCATAGAGACTGATGCCCCATCCGATATAGGGGTCAGTGAATTATCCAGCCGGGAAGGCTCCACCAGGCCTATGGTTATAAACACTACCACTCCATAGATTATGGTAGTAACAATCAGGGATAATATCAGGCCTAAAGGTAGGGTTCTCTTGGGATCTTTTACTTCTTCAGCGACGCTGGATATTTTTAAAAGTCCTCCATAGGATACAAATACAAAACCGGTAGTAGAGAATACTGACATTATGCCATTAGGTGCGAAAGTTCCGAATCTCGCTATGCTTATACGGGGGAGGCTGAATCCAATATATATTACCAGTATAGCCAACAGAAAGGCTACCATTATCACCTGGGTTTTGCTGGCCTGCCTTACCCCCAGAAAATTAATGGCTACAAAAATCAGGCACAAAGCTATGGCCAGCACCTGCATATTAAATTCAAAGATGATCCTTATAAAGGCAGCAATACCTACCAGGGCAAAAGCACTTTTTAATGATAGGGAAAACCAGCTGAGCATTCCGGCTACTGTTCCTATAGCGGGACCAAGTCCCCTGGTGATAAAGAAGTAGTCTCCTCCTGCCTTGGGCATGGCAGTGACCAGTTCAGCAATGTTTAATACTCCTATTAAAGCCAGCAGACCGGCCAGAAAATAGGATATTACTGCTGCCGGCCCTGCTTTTGCATGGGCCAGGCCCGGTAAAACAAAAAGCCCGGAGCTAATCATAGCACCGGTGGCAATGCAAAATACATCAATAAGCTTTAAATCTTTTTTGAGCTTCATCTAATAAAATAAGTATTAAGCGGTTGTCATTATAACAGACCTAATTTTTTAAATCTATGGCTAATGGACTGACCGGTGAAATAATTTAAATAAAAATACCTGTCACCGCAATCATTTATATTCTGGCCCGTTCATGGAATTTATGCCACCTAATTAACTTCAATAAAACCAGTACTTATGTTAGGATAATCTGGATACAATATTTACCAGAAAACTAACATGTCTAAAGTTTGGCTTGATGCCTTTTTAGGTAGAATTGGCAATTATATATTAGATTTTATTCAGGATTATTACCTGGTCATAGTACCCCTGCTGGCTGTCTATGGAATTTTTTTAGCAATTTCTGCCTATAATTTCAAGAGAATTGAAAAAAGGGTAAACCAGGAGATAATACTACAGGCAAAAAAAATTATAGATGAGGCCCCCGGCATAAGTTACATATCCCTGGTAGAAAAGGTTAAGATACCATGGGTGGATATAGTTTACCGGTATTCCTTTTTCCCTTATGTTAGCCAGGAAGCTGATTTATGGGCATCCAGGACCATGGTCCAAACTGTAAGAAAAATGATTATGGCCAATAATAATAAGATAAAACTTGTGCTAAGAAGAGCAGGCATAGCTTTTGTAGATACAGACCAGGAAATAAGGAAAAATATATACCTGGACTATATCCAGAGGATTACCCAGAGAAGACAATAGTTTTTTATTCATCTAAACTTCAAATTAAACAAAAAAGTTCAATATTGGTCTAA